>NZ_JBEZBW010000011.1:0-141867 GCF_040647305.1 Saccharothrix sp. NPDC042600
AAAACTTTTGCTCGTTCCTCGCAAAACTTTTTGGCCCAACCCCGGGAAAGTGTGGTAGCCCTTCGGGCAGGCCGTACGGGGAGGACGGAAAAGCCAAAAGCGGGGCGCGCTGCGCGCGCCGAAGGGCGAACGCGCTGCGCGCGGCTCTCAAGCATCCTGTTGCGTGGGCGGGACGGGGTGCTGTGTGCGCGACCTGTGGTGGGCGGCTTAGGGGTGGTTGGGATCGGGTATTCACCCGATCGTGAGCGTGCATGAGGTGAGACGTCACCCGGCCGTGCAAGTCCTCGGTCGGGCGGGGATGGTGTGCTACGGGGTGGTCCACGTGCTGTTGGCCGTGTTGACCGCGCAGGTGGTGCTGGGCGACACCGGGGAGCGCACCGACCAGAAGGGTGCCGTGGCCACGTTGGCCGAGACGTCCCTCGGGCCGGTGTTGCTGTGGGTGTTGGCGGTCGGGTTGTTCGCCTTCGCGCTGTGGCAGGTGGCCATGGCGGTGTCCGGGTACCAGTGGGTGTCGCCCGAGCGCAAGCGCTGGTACCGGCGGTTCGGCTCGATCGGGCGGGCGATCACCGGGGTGGTGATCGCGATCGCGGCCATCTCCTACGCCGTCGGGTCGGGGCAGAAGAGTTCCACCGAGCAGTCGCAGACGTGGACCGCGAAGGTGTTGGCGCTGCCGTTCGGGCAGGTGCTGGTGGGCGCGGTGGCGTTGTTCGTGATCGGGCTCGGGGTGGCGGTCGCGCGCAAGGGGGTCAAGAAGTCCTTCGAGGACGACCTCGACATGTCCGAGTTGCCGGCCGGCACGCAGAAGTGGGTCGAGCGGCTCGGGCGGGTCGGGTGGATCGGCAAGGGGATCGCCTACGCGTTGATCGGCATCCTGGTCGGGTTCGCGGCGATCGAGGCGGACCCGTCCGAGTCCGGCGGGCTGGACAAGGCGCTCCACACGCTCGTGGCTCAGCCTTACGGCGTGTTCCTCCTGGCGTTGATCGCGCTCGGTTTCCTCGGCTTCGGCGTCTACTGCTTCGCGGCCGCCCGGGCGCACAAGGGCTGAAAAAAGGGCGGCTCCCCCAACGCCCTGGGGGAGCCGCCCTGGTCTTTCCGACAGATCAGAACGCGGACTCGTCGATGTCCATCAGCGAGTTGTCGGTGTTCTCGGTGATCTTGCGGCGGGCGGTCAGCTCCGGCAGGACGGTCTTCGCGAAGAAGGACGCGACCGCGACCTTGCCCTCGTAGAACGCCTTGTCCTTGGCCGACACCTGGCCGTCGAGCTTGGCCAGGGCCACCTCGGCCTGGCGCAGCAGCAGCCAGCCGACGAGCACGTCACCGGCGGTCATCAGCAGGCGGACGGTGTTCTGGCCGACCTTGTAGAGGTTGCGGACGTCCTCCTGCGAGCTGGTCAGGAAGCCGATCATCGCGCCCAGGATGCCCTGGAGGTCCTCCAGGCCCCGCTTGAGCAGCGCCCGCTCCTCCTTGAGCCGGCCGTTGCCGCCCTCGTTGTCGATGAACGACTGGATCTCGCCGTTGAGGAAGCCCAGCGCCTGGCCCTTGTCGCGGATGATCTTCCGGAAGAAGAAGTCCAGCGACTGGATGGCCGTGGTGCCCTCGTACAGGGAGTCGATCTTGGAGTCCCGGATGTACTGCTCGATCGGGTACTCCTGGAGGAAGCCGGAGCCGCCCAGGGTCTGCAGCGACTGCGCGAGCTGCTCGTAGGCCCGCTCGGAGCCGACGCCCTTGACGATCGGCAGCAGCAGGTCGTTGACCTTCTCCGCCAGCTCCTTGGCCTCGCCGCCCAGCGCGACCTTGTCCTGGAACGTGGCCGTGTAGAGGTACACGGCGCGCAGGCCCTCGGCGTAGGCCTTCTGCAGCATGAGCGAGCGGCGCACGTCCGGGTGGTGCGTGATGGTCACGCGGGGCGCGGTCTTGTCGGTCATGCGGGTCAGGTCGGCGCTCTGCACCCGCTCCTTGGCGTAGGCCAAGGCGTTCAGGTAACCGGTGGACAGCGTGCCGATGGCCTTGGTGCCGACCATCATGCGGGCGTACTCGATGACCTGGAACATCTGCGCGATGCCGTCGTGCACCTCGCCGAGCAGCCAGCCCTTGGCGGGCACGCCGTGCTGGCCGAAGGTCAGCTCGCAGGTCGTGGAGACCTTGAGGCCCATCTTGTGCTCGACGTTGGTGACGAAGGCGCCGTTGCGCTCGCCGGTCGACTCGCCGGTCTGCGGGTCGAAGTGCCACTTCGGCACCAGGAACAGCGACAGGCCCTTCGTGCCGGGCTTCGCCTCGATGCCGGGGCCCTCGGGGCGGGCCAGCACCAGGTGCATGATGTTCTCGGTCAGGTCCTGGTCACCCGAGGTGATGAACCGCTTCACACCGTCGAGGTGCCACGAGCCGTCCTCCTGGAGCACGGCCTTCGTGCGGCCCGCGCCCACGTCGGAGCCGGCGTCGGGCTCGGTGAGCACCATGGTGGCGCCCCAGCCGCGCTCGATCATGATCTCGGCCCAGCGCTTCTGCTCTTCGGTGCCGTTCTTGTGCACGACGGTCGCGAAGTTCGGACCGGCCAGGTACATGTAGATCGCCGGGTTGGCGCCCAGGATCAGCTCGGAGGCCGCCCACTGCACCGACGGCGGGATGCCGAAGCCGCCCAGCTCGTTGGGCAGCGACAGGCGGTACCACTCGCCGTCCCAGATCGCCTGGTACGACTTCTTGAAGGACTCGGGCAGCGTGGCCGAGTGCGTCTTCGGGTCGAACACGGGCGGGTTGCGGTCGGCGTCGGCGAAGGACTCCGCCAGCGGGCCCACCGCGAGGTTGTTCAGCTCGGCCAGCACGCCGCGCGCCGTGTCCTCGTCGGACTGCTCGAACGGCCCCGTGCCGAGGTGGTCCTGCACGTTGAAGACCTCGAAGAGGTTGAACTCAAGGTCTCGGACGTTGCTCTTGTAGTGACCCATCTCGTCGCTCTCTCCAAACAGGTCGGGGCGGTCCCCTACTGACCGGTAACAACAGTTTATTACCTGTCAGTAACCCCGGCAAGGGCACCCACCCGGTTGTGGCGGAGCAGACGAGATCACTTCATGTTCGAGCTGAGCAGTCCGGCCTGGTAGGCCAGCGACACGGCGTGCGTCCGGTCCCGGGCCCGCAGCTTGCGCAGGATGTTCTTCACGTGCGTGCGGACGGTCTCCACCGACACGTACAGCTCGTTGGCCACGGCCTGGTTCTCCAGCCCGTCGGCGATCAGCTGCAGCACTTCGTACTCCCGCCGCGACAGCGCCCGCCGCGACCCGGCCTCGGCGGTCGGCGTGAACCCCGCGGCCAGCGGCGCGAGCGTCGGGTCCACGTACATCCGCTCCTGGTGCCCGCGCACGATCGCCTGGAGCACCTCGCCCACCTCGCCGCCGCGCGGCACGAGCCCGCGCACGCCCGCCGCCAGCGCGCCGCGCACGTACTTCGCCGTCCGGTGCGGCTCGCGGACCAGGGAGATGACCAGCAGCTGCGGGTCGTTGCCGACCAGCAGGGTGGCCAGGTGACCCTGCGGGTCGAGCACCGAGTCCACCAGCAGCACGTCCGGCCGCAACCGCTCCTGCAGCCGCACGGCGGTGTGCAGGTGCCCGGTCGAGCCGAGCCAGTTCAGCCCCGGCGTTCGACGCACGACGGCGGAGAGGCCCTCGCGGAACAGCGGGATGGGATCGACCAGCGCGATCCCCGGCCCCGAGGCAGGCCGGGCCGCGCCCGCGGGCAGCGGGCGGCCGTTGACACCGGTTCGCATGTCCATGGGAGTTGTTCGCACGAGGGACATGACGGGATTTCGGAAAACAAAACTGTCCGTATGAGCCGGTCACGTACGTGAACAAGAGTCACAAGTGTGAGTCAGTTGGCCGGTGTGGTCTTCCGCACAGCGCAACGCGTCCGTAAGACCTACGTCACACACCCGCACGTGGGACGCCGCGCACCGCCGCCCGTTCTTTCGCGCTGCCGCCCGCCGAGGACGTTCAGGGAGGTTCGATGGGCACCCTCGACTGGCTGGTCGTAGGTGGGTACTTCTTCGTGATGGTGGCCATCGGCTACTGGTCACGTGGGCGGATCAAGAACATCGCCGACTTCTTCACCGCCGGCGGGAAGATGCCGTGGTGGCTGTCCGGCATCTCGCACCACATGTCCGGCTACAGCGCGGTCATGTTCGTGGCCTTCGCCGCCGAGGCCTACCGGCTCGGGCTCACCGTCTACATCTGGTGGGCGCTGACCATCGGCGTCGGCGTGGGCATCGGCGCGTTCCTGTGGGCGGGCGCGTGGAACCGCCTGCGCTCCAAGCACGGCGTGAAGTCGCCGCTGGAGTACCTCGCCCGCCGGTACAACGTGCCGACGCAGCAGATCATGGCGTGGGCCGGCGCGGCGTTGAAGGTCGTGGACATCGCCGCCAAGTGGGTCGCGGTCGCGTTGCTGCTCAAGGGCTTCGCGGGCGTGGAGGTGTGGCTGGGCATCACGCTCGTCGGCCTGGTCACGATGGTCTACTCGGTGCTCGGCGGCCTGTGGGCCGACGCGCTGACCGACTTCGGGCAGTTCATCATCCAGGGGTTGGCGGGCATCGCGATGTTCGTCGCGGTCGCGGCGCACTTCGGCGGCATCTCGTTCATGTGGGAGATCTGGGACAAGCTGCCGGCGTCGCACTCCGAGCCGTTGGCCGGTCAGTACACGCTGGTGTTCTTCATGGCGTTGTTCCTGATCAAGACGCTTGAGTACAACGGCGGCATGTGGAACCTGGCGCAGCGCTACATGGCCGCGCCCACCGGTGCGGCGGCGAAGCGGTCCGCGTTGCTGTCCTCGGTGCTGTGGCTGGTGTGGCCGCTCGTGCTGTTCTTCCCGATGTGGGCGGCGCCGCTGATCGTGCCGGGCATGGAGGCCAACGCGGAGCAGGCGTACGTGGAGATGGGCAAGGCCATGCTGCCCGCGGGCATGGTGGGCCTGGTGCTGGCCGGGTTCTTCTCGCACACGATGGCGATGGTGTCGTCGGACGCGAACGTGATCTCGGCCGTGATCACCCGGGACATGCTGCCGCGGCTGTGGAGGGGCGTGACCCGGCTGACCGAGGCGGCGCAGTTGCGGCTGGCGCGGATCACGACGTTCGCGTTCATCGGGTTGTCGATGACGATCGCGTTGACGGCCGACACCAAGGGGTTCGTGCTCAAGGTCGTGATCGCCCTGGTGGCGGCGACGATGGGGCCGATCGCGATCCCGTTGATGCTGGGGCTGTTGCCGTGGTTCAAGCGGGTCGGGCCGTCGGCGGCGATCTCGTCCGTGGTGGGCGGGCTCGGGACGTGGGCCGTGCTGTACGTGTTGCAGCAGAACAAGGTGGAGTTCGTGACGCAGGCGGTGATCGTGTCCTGGCCGCTGTTGGTGTCGCTCGTGCTCTACCTGGTGGTCGGGTTGGTGGTCCGGCCGGAGCCGTCGGAGGACCGGGCGGCGCTGGTCGACTCGTTGCGGAGCGACGCCGAACCGGAGCCGGCGCGCGCGTGACGGTTCGTGGTCCCGCCCCTCGATCGTGGGGGCGGGACCACACTTGTGGGCAGTCTCATGCGGTTCGTCCGGCTTGTCGCACCCACAGTGGAGGCATGGGTGCGTGGCAGCCGCGGGACGAGGTCGAGTCGGGCGCCGGGTGGCGCCTGTGGCTGGCGCTGAGCGCGCGGGTGTGGCCGGACGAGTCGTGGGACGGCACGCCCGCGGCGGCGGTGGCCGGGCTGCACGAGATCGCGTGGGAGTGCGCATCGCTCCGGTCGAGTTGCCCGGGTGACGCGCCGGTGTCGAGGTTGGTCGACTCCGTGGTGTTCGTGCTGAGCCTGCCGCTGGACCTGTGGCGGGACGACCACGTGCCGGTGGACGCGGAGCGGGCGGCGTTGCTGCACAGCGACCTGGCGGGCGTGGTCGAGCACTTCGCCGGCGTGCGGGCGGTGCTCGCGGAGGGCGGGGGCTGGGCCGAGCTCGTGTAGTGTGGGTACTAATGATTAGTGCACAAACTTTCGAGGGCGACCCGCTGGCGCTGGAGCGGCAGGTCTGCTTCGCCCTGTCCATCGCGTCCCGGAACGTGGTGGCCCTCTACCGGCCGCTGCTGGAGCCGATGAACCTGACGCACCCGCAGTACCTGGTCATGCTGGCGCTGTGGGGCAAGGCGCCCCTGTCGGTGAAGGCGCTGGCCAGGATGCTGTCGCTGGAGCCCGCCACCCTGTCGCCGCTGCTCAAGCGCCTGGAGGCCATCGGCTACGTCAACCGCACCCGCGCCGCGGCCGACGAGCGCCAGTTGGCCGTGACCCTGACCGAGGCGGGCGCGGCCCTGCGCGAACAGGCCCTGCGCATCCCGCCGGCGGTCGTCGAACGCCTCGGCATGACCCTGGACGAGCTGGAAACTCTCCACAAGGCCCTCACCCGCGTCATCGCAGCGACGGAGGCATCCCCATGACCACGCCCCCGGACAAGACGGGAACTGTCGGTCCCCGGTGGGACGATGGAGCCGGGGGCCGGAGGCCGCCGCTCCCGCTGCGTGCCTGGTACCTGGTCGGCGGCCGACTGCCGATCCGCCACCGCGAGTGGGTCTTCCACCAGGCCACGAAGCCGAGCTGGCTGGCGTGGTTCGTCGTTCGCGCGTTCCTCCAGGTCCTGCCGCTCACCGTGCTGATCACCCTGGGACTGGTCTGGGGCCTGGACTCCCCGTTGCCACTGGCCGTCGCCTGCGGCTCCCTGGGCCTGGTCGTCGGCGTGTACTTCGCGGTGTCGTACGCGATCGAAAGCACGGACCACCGCATGACCAAGTACGGCTACCCACGCGCGGCGGCCAGCACCTACCGCAAGGAACGCGCCACGGAAACCGACCGCGAGCGCCAGCTCCGGTACGACGCGGCGTGGCGTTCGGCCGAATAACACGCGACTCCGCCCGGCGGGGCGTTCGTGGTGGACGTGTCGCATCTGTCCGAAGACAAGGCGTCGCGACCGTGACCCCGGCCACCGTCGCCGCGGCCTGCCGCCGCTCGGGCCCGATCACGCCGAAGCCCCAGGTCGGTTGCTCGCGACCTGGGGCTTCGGCGTTCCGAGCGGGTGACGGGAATCGAACCCGCCTCTACAGCTTGGGAAGCTGTCGTTCTACCAATGAACTACACCCGCGTGCTGCGGCACCGATCATACACATAGGCTGTGCCCCGTGTTGTTGAGTGACCGAGATCTGCGCAAAGAGGTCGACTCGGGCCGCCTGGTGCTGGAGCCGTTCGACGACGTCATGGTGCAGCCATCCAGCATCGACGTCCGTCTCGACCGGTTCTTCCGGGTGTTCAACAACACCCGGTACACCCACATCGACCCGTCCCTCCAGCAGGACGACCTGACCTCGCTCGTCGAGACCCCCGACGACGAGCCGTTCGTGCTGCACCCCGGTGAGTTCGTGCTCGGGTCCACGTTCGAGCTGGTCACCCTCCCCGACGACCTCGCGGGTCGGTTGGAGGGCAAGTCCTCGCTCGGGCGGCTGGGTCTGCTCACGCACTCGACGGCCGGGTTCATCGACCCCGGCTTCTCCGGGCACATCACGCTGGAGCTGTCGAACGTCGCGAACCTGCCCATCACCCTCTGGCCGGGGATGAAGATCGGGCAGCTCTGCCTGTTCCGGCTCACCAGCTCCGCCGAGCACCCGTACGGGTCGCGGCAGGCGGGCAGCCGGTACCAGGGGCAGCGCGGGCCGACCCCCTCGCGGGCCTACCTGAACTTCCACCGGACCGAGACGCGCCGCTAGAGCAGGTTCCCGTACCGGGCCAGGACGCGGGACCTCAGGTCCGGGTCGGTGCGCGGCACCGGCTCCAGGAAGACCTCGTCCAGGTCCGGCCACCGGCTGCGCAGTTCGGCGTCGATGCGCACGCACGCGCGTTCCAGCTCGGCCGCGCCCAGGGCGTCGTCGAAGTCCAGCCGCGCGCACAGCAGGACGCGGTCCGTGCCGACGGCCATGGTCAGCAGGTCCACCACCTGCTCGACCTCCGGCACGTCCCGCAGGTACGCCCACACCGCCCGCACCAGCTTCGGGTCGGCCTGGCGACCGATCAGCAACCCCCGGTTGGTCGCCGCCAGCACGAACGCGGCGACCGCGAGCAGCAGGCCGATCAGCAGCGACGCCACGCCGTCCCACACCGACGACCCGGTCAGGTGGTGCAGCCCGAGCCCCGCGAACGCCAGCAGCAGCCCGACCAGCGCGGCCGAGTCCTCCATGAACACGGTCTTCACCGTCGGGTCGTCGCTCATCCGCAGGAAGGCGAGCATCGACCGCCCCTCGGCCCGCGCCTCCCGCCGCACCTGCCGCACGGCCTGCGCCCACGACACGGACTCCAGCGCGAACGCGATCGCCAGCACCGCGTACCCGACGCCGACGCTGGTCTGCTCGGTCGGCTCGCCGAACACCGTGCTGAACCCCTCGTAGAACGCGAACACCGCGCCCGACACGAAGATCGACACCGCCGCCAGCAAAGACCAGAAGTACCGGTCCTTGCCGTAGCCGAACGGGTGCCGCCGGTCCGCCGGCCGCGCGGACCGGCGCAGCGCGGTGAGCAGGAGGCCCTCGGTGAACGTGTCCGCCACCGAGTGCCCGGCCTCGGCGAGCAGCGCCGCCGACCCGGTGATCACGCCGGCGACCGCCTTCATCACCGCGATGGCGAGGTTGACCGCGAGGGCGAGCAGCACGGTCAGCGTGCTCTCGCTCTTCACCGGCTCGGGCGTGGTCGTCATGGCTCGACGGTAGGGCGGCGCCGGGACATCCGCAGGCCGCGCCTGACCCGTTCGGAGCACACCGGGGGCTAGCCTTGCGCGGCATGGGCATTCTGGTGCAGGTGCTGGTGACCGCGATCGCGGTCTGGGTCTCCACGGTCATCCCGGGCATCGACCTGGGCGAGGGCTCGACCGCCGCGAAGATCGGCACGCTGATCGGCGTCGCGCTGCTGATCGGCCTGGTGAACGCCGTGGTGAAGCCGCTGGTCAAGTTCTTCGGCTGCGTGTTCTACCTCGTCACGCTCGGCCTGATCGGCCTGGTCGTCAACGGCCTGCTGTTCTGGCTGACCGGCTGGCTGGCGGGCGAGCTGGGCCTGCCGTTCACGGTGACCGGCTTCTGGCCCGCGTTCTGGGGCGCGATCATCGTCGCCCTCACGAGCTGGGCGCTCAACATCGTCTGGGACCGGGTCCGCTCGGAGGACTGAGACGGGAGAAGGCCCCGGTCCACAGTGGACCGGGGCCTTCGCGCGCGGGGGAGGTCAGCTCTGCGAGCCGGCCTTGTCCTCCTCGGTCAGCGGGGTGCCGGAGCCGACCTCGTCGGTCGGGACGTCCGCCCGCTCCTGCTCCTGGCCCCGCCGCACGGCGGTGAGCAGCAACTGCGCCACGTCCACCACCTCGACGTGACCGCCGGCCACGCCCTCGTTCTGCCGGGCCGTCACGCCGTCGGTCAGCATCACGCGGCAGAACGGGCAGCCGGTCGCGATCTTCGACGGGGCCGTGCCGAGCGCCTCGTCCACGCGGTCGATGTTGATCCGCTTGCCGATGCGCTCTTCCATCCACATCCGCGCGCCACCGGCGCCGCAGCACATCGAGCGGTCCGCGTGCCGCGGCATCTCGCGCAGGGTCGCGCCGGACGCCCCGACCAGCTCGCGCGGGGCCTCGTAGACCTTGTTGTGCCGGCCCAGGTAGCACGGGTCGTGGTAGGTGACGTCCTCCGCCACCTCGGCCACCGGCACCAGCCGCCGCTCGCGCACCAGGCGGTTGAGCAGCTGGGTGTGGTGCACGACCTCGTACTGGCCGCCGACCTGCGGGTACTCGTTGGCCAACGTGTTGAAGCAGTGCGCGCAGGTCACGACGATCTTGCGCTTGCCCGGCTCACGGCCCTCGAACACCGTGTTCAGGACCTCGACGTTCTGCTGCGCCAGCATCTGGAACAGGAACTCGTTGCCCGCGCGCCGCGCCGGGTCGCCGGTGCAGGTCTCCTCCGGCCCGAGCACCGTGTACTTGACGCCCGCGGTGTGCAGGAGTTCGGCCACCGCCCGGGTGGTCTTCTTGGCCCGGTCCTCGAACGCGCCCGCGCAGCCGACCCAGAACAGGTACTCGGTGTCGCCCAGCTCGCCCTCGAACACGGGCACCTCGAAGTCCAGGCCCTCGGTCCACGCCAGGCGGTCCTTGGCGTTCTGGCCCCACGGGTTGCCCTTGTTCTCCAGGTTCTTGAACATGCCGCCCAGCTCGGACGGGAAGTTCGACTCGATCAGCACCTGGTAGCGGCGCATGTCGACGATGTGGTCGACGTGCTCGATGTCCACCGGGCACTGCTCGACGCACGCGCCGCACGTGGTGCAGGACCACAGCACCTCGGGGTCGATGACGCCCAGCTCGTCCGCGCCGCCGACCAGCGGCCGGTCCGCCTCGGCCAGGGCCAGGACGTCGATGGACTCCAGGCGCTTCTTGTAGTCCTCGTACTTGTCCTCGGTGATGCCGACCTCGTCGCCGGCCATGTCCCGCCGGCCGCCGGCCAGCAGGTAGGGGGCCTTGGCGAAGGCGTGGTCGCGCAGCTGGGTGATGACGAGCTTCGGCGACAGCGGCTTGCCGGTGTTCCACGCGGGGCACTGCGACTGGCAGCGACCGCACTCGGTGCAGGTGCTGAAGTCCAGCCAGCCCTTCCAGGTGAAGTCCTCGACCTTGCCGACGCCGAAGGTGTCCTTGTCGGGGTCGGCCTCCTCCAGGTCGAGGACCTTGCCGCCGCTCATCATGGGCTTGAGCGCGCCCAGGGCGACGCCGCCGTCGTCCTCGCGCTTGAAGTAGATGTTGAAGAACGCGCTGAACCGGTGCCACGCGACACCCATGGTCAGGTTCTTCGCCACGACGATGAGCCAGACGATCGCCGACGCCAGCTTGATGAACGCCATGATCGAGACCCAGTCGGGGCTCGCGGGCAGCACGTTGCTCAGCGGCGCGGTGACGAAGGACGACCACAGCGGCGGGTCCTCCAGGCCGGAGGCCTGCTTGAACGCCTTCACGCCGAGGATGCCCAGGCCCTCGATGATGACGACGGCCTCGACGAAGTAGGCCGCGCGGAAGTTCGAGCCCGCGAACCGGGACACGCGGTCGGCGCGGCGCGGGTGGTTGAGCTGGCGGATGACCGCCAGCGCGACGCCACCGACGACGGTGCCGAGGCCGAGCAGTTCGATCAGCAGCGCCCACACCGACCACGTGCCGATGACCGGCCAGTGGAAACCGGGGTAGAACACCTCGCCGTAGGCCTCGAACAGCACGGCGGAGCCGATGAGGAAGCCCCACATCACCATCCAGTGCCAGGGGGCGACCTTGCGGAACTTGGCCATCCGGGTGTGCGCGACGAACTCGACGATCAGGGTGCGCAGGCGGGGCAGGAACGGCCCGTTGCGCGTCGAGTCCGGCTGGCCCAGGCGGATGATCTTGATCATCCGGACCACACCGGCCACGAACAGACCCCAGGCGTACACGCTGACGGCGACGCCGATGGCGCCGAGGGTGAGCTGGAGGGCTCCCATGTGGTGGCGGCCTTTCTCGTCAGTCTCCTGGCTGGGCAGACTACGCCGGATTACTGGTCGGTAACCACTTGAGCGTGGCCGATCACATAAACTAGTTGAACGTTCGTTCCACTAGTTGGAGGCCCGCTGTGGTGTATCTGCTGCTCGCGCTGGCGATCGTGGGCGAGGTGACCGCGACGGTCTCGCTCAAGCTCAGCGACGGGTTCACCCGTCCGTTGCCGGTGGTGGCGGTCGTCGTCGGGTACGTCGTGGCGTTCGCGTCGCTGGGGTTCGTGCTCAAGCTCGGGATGCCGATCGGGGTCGCCTACGCGATCTGGTGCGCGTTCGGCATCGCGGCCGTGGCGGGGATCGGGGTGGTGGTGTTCGGGGAGCCGCTGAACCCGACGATGGTGGTCGGGTTGGTGCTGGTGGTCGCCGGTGTGGTCGCCATCGAGGTGGGCAGTGCCGCCGGCTGACGGCCGCCCCGGCCAGGGTGCGCCGGGCCGGGACGCGCCGGGAGACGACGGCCGGGACCGGGCCGCGCCGGCTCCCGCGAGCCGGGCCCGGGCCGTGCCCGCTGTCGTCGGCCGCAGCCGGGGCGTGCCCGCCGACGGGCGCCGGGCCCGCGGCGAGCGGCGGCGGCGGGTGATCCTCTCGGCGACGTTGCGGGTGATCGAGCGGGAGGGCGTGTCCGGGGTGTCGCACCGGGCGGTGGCGCGGGAGGCCGGGGTGCCGGTGTCCTCGACGGTCTACTACTACAGCACGCTGGACGACCTGCTGATCGCGTGCCTGAAGTGGTCGGCGAGCGAGATGGCGGTGGCGTTCGGGTCGGTGAGCCCCACGCCGTCGTCGGTGGCCCGGTTCCTGGCGGACGCGGTCGGGCCGCACCGCGGGCGGACGCTCGCGGAGTACGAGCTGTACCTGTTCGCGGCCCGGCGGCCGGAGCTGCGTCCGGCGGCGCGGCGGTGGATCACGCTGCTGTCGTCGGTGTTCGGCACCATGCAGCCGGCGGCCTTCCTCGGGTTCGTCGCGGCGCTGGACGGGCTGCTGATCCAGGGCCTGATCGCGGATTTCCCCCCAACGGCGGAACAGTTGGAGCCGGTCGTGTCCCTTCTGATGCCTCCCCGATGACCTTCACGCGGGACACTGGGTGGCATGAGGTTCGCCGGGCGTGAGTCGTGGCAGGTGTCCCACGGCACGAACCAGACGGTCAACACCGCTCTGTTCCTGCGGGACACGCTGGCGCTGTCGGTCGACACCGTGCCGGAGCTGCCCGGCCTGGACCCGTCGGTCCCGGTGTTCGTGCCGCCCGGGGTGGACCGGGCGGGCGCGGCCGAGGAGTGGCTCGGCTGGTGGGCCGACGTGCTCGACCACGCCCGGACGGAGGTGCCCTCGGCGGCGGCCCCGATCGACCCCGCCGGGCCTTCGCTGGCGGTGCGGCCCGCGCTGCGGGCCGCCGTGCTCGCCCTGCAGGACGCCGCCGCCGAGTACGACCGGGTGCACGCGAACCGGACGCCCGGGGCGTTGCCGATCGGTGAGGTCGTGCGCGGGGTGGAGAACCGGATCGGGCGGTACGTGAAGCCGTTCCGGCTGGTGATCACGGTGGTGTCGGTGCAGGGGTTGGTGTGGGAGCGGATGACCGAGTCGCACGTCATCGCCTCCGAGCGGTTCCTCGGCGACCCGGCCCGGTGCGCTCCCGCCCTGCGGGCCGTCGTGGAGTCCCTGGCCTGAGGGTAGGGCCAGCCCCAGTACGGGTCGGGGGTCTTCCCGGTGTTCCGGCGCGTGCGCGGACGCATAGGTTTGGTGGCGTTCAAGGGCTGGAGCTAGGGGGCAGTGGTGGGCAAGCGGGTCGCGGTGGCGGTTCTCGGGGTGGTCGTCGGTGTCGGGGCGGTGGCCGGGTGCGTGCGGCTGGTCCAGGAGACGTTCTCCGACCAGGGCAGCGTCACCGAGAAGGTGGTGGCCGTCCGGGTGCAGAACGACTCCGGCCGCGTCACCGTGCGCGGGCGGGACGGGGTCGCCGCGGTCGAGGTGAAGCGGACCGTCCAGTACTCCCGCAACGACGACAAGCCGTCCGGGCAGACCTACCGCGTCGAGGGCGACACGCTCGTGCTCGACGACTGCGGGCGCAACTGCTCCGTGGACTACGAGGTCACCGTGCCCGGCAAGGACGTGAAGGTCCTCGGCGAGAACGGGTCGGGCGACCTGACGTTCGAGGGGGTCGCGAGCGTCGACATCAGGCTCGGCTCCGGGGACGTGACCGTGCGGGACGTGACCGGGTCGGCCAAGGTCGAGAACGGCTCGGGGGACGTGACCGCCTCCAACGTCGCCGGCGCGTTCCGGGGGGACGTCGGCTCCGGCCGGGCCAAGCTGACCGACATGCGGGGTGAGGTGTCGGTGGTCAACGACTCCGGGGACGTCGAGGTCGGCATGGCGGCCGTGCAGGCCGTGCACGCCGAGTCCGGGTCCGGTGACGTGCACGTCCGGCTGCCGAAGGCGACCTACCGCGTCGAGGTCGAGACCGGCAGCGGCGAGCGGACCTTGGGGGTGGCCAGCGACCCGGCCGCGACCATCTCCGTGGTGGCGAAGTCCGGGAGCGGGGACGTGAGCGTGCAGCCGGCGCTCTAGGCGCTCTGCTCGTACGCCGCCCGCAGCAGGGCCTCCACCTCGCCGTCCACGTCGTCGGCCCCGGTCAGCGCCACCCGGTGGGTGGACTGGCCGGGGCCGCCGGGCGTGAGCCGGCCGCTGACCGGGGCGTCGGTGAAGCGCAGGCCGAGGTCCACCCGGGCGGCCAGGGCCCGGACGGCGGCCCCGCACGAACGGGACATTAGGTGGACCGGCCCTCCAGGCGCACGTCCTCGCCCAGGCCCAGCGCCAGGACCGCGACGCGGTCGTAGACGGGTCGCAGGGCGGCCTTGCTCCCGTGTACTGGGAGTCGACGTGCTCCGCCACGGTCGGCTCGACCCAGCCGGCGCGGCGAGCGGCGGCGTCGGCGATGGTCCACCGCGAGTTCTGCTTCACGCCGTGTTCGTCGCGCAGCCACGCCCGCACGGCCTTCTGGCCTGGTGTGAGTGTCCCGGATCACGCCCCGGCGGGAACACCCGAAGGGCCCCGTCCGTTGGACAGGCAGAGAAATTGAGCCCAGTGGACTCAAGTCCGCAGATCCTGGCAAACTTGAGCGCACGCCGCTCAACGCGGGGCTCTCACAGACGCACTACCAGGAGGAATCCAAATGGCGCGAGCGGTCGGCATCGACCTGGGGACGACCAACTCCGTCGTCGCGGTTCTCGAAGGTGGCGAGCCGACGGTGATCGCCAACTCCGAGGGTTCGCGGACGACCCCGTCCATCGTCGCGTTCGCCAAGAACGGCGAGGTGCTCACCGGTCAGCCCGCCAAGAACCAGGCGGTGACCAACGTCGACCGGACCATCCGGTCGGTCAAGCGGCACATCGGCACGAACTGGACGACCGAGATCGACGGCAAGAAGTACACGCCGCAGGAGATCAGCGCGCGCGTGCTGATGAAGCTCAAGCGCGACGCCGAGGCGTACCTGGGCGAGGAGATCACCGACGCCGTGATCACCGTGCCCGCCTACTTCGAGGACGCGCAGCGCCAGGCCACCAAGGAGGCCGGTCAGATCGCGGGCCTCAACGTGCTGCGCATCGTCAACGAGCCCACCTCCGCCGCCCTGGCCTACGGCCTGGACAAGGGCGAGAAGGAGCAGACCATCCTGGTCTTCGACCTCGGTGGCGGCACGTTCGACGTCTCGCTGCTGGAGCTGGGCGACGGCGTCGTCGAGGTCCGCGCGACCTCCGGTGACAACCACCTCGGCGGCGACGACTGGGACCAGCGCGTCGTGGACTGGCTGGTCGAGCGCTTCAAGCAGTCCAACGGCATCGACCTGACCAAGGACAAGATGGCCCTCCAGCGGATCCGCGAGGCCGCCGAGAAGGCCAAGATCGAGCTGTCCAGCTCGTCGCAGGCCACCATCAACCTGCCCTACATCACGGTCGACGCGGACAAGAACCCGCTGTTCCTGGACGAGACGCTGTCCCGCGCCGAGTTCCAGCGCATCACCAACGACCTGCTGGAGCGCACCCGCGCCCCGTTCAACAACGTGATCAAGGACGCCGGCATCTCCGTCGGCGACATCGACCACGTGGTGCTGGTCGGCGGTTCCACCCGCATGCCGGCCGTGGCCGAGCTGGTCAAGGAGCTGACCGGCGGCCGTGAGCCGAACAAGGGCGTGAACCCGGACGAGGTCGTCGCGGTCGGCGCGGCCCTGCAGGCCGGTGTGCTCAAGGGCGAGGTCAAGGACGTCCTGCTGCTCGACGTCACCCCGCTGTCCCTGGGCATCGAGACCAAGGGCGGCGTGATGACCAAGCTCATCGAGCGCAACACGACCATCCCGACCAAGCGGTCCGAGATCTTCACCACGGCCGACGACAACCAGCCGTCCGTGCAGATCCAGGTCTTCCAGGGCGAGCGCGACTTCGCCGCGGACAACAAGAAGCTCGGCATGTTCGAGCTGACCGGCCTGCCGCCGGCGCCGCGCGGCGTCCCGCAGATCGAGGTCACCTTCGACATCGACGCCAACGGCATCGTGCACGTGTCCGCCAAGGACATGGGCACCGGCAAGGAACAGCGGATGACGATCACCGGCGGCTCGGCGCTGCCGAAGGACGACATCGACCGCATGATCAAGGACGCCGAGGCGCACGCCGAGGAGGACAAGCGCCGCCGCGAGGAGGCCGAGGTCCGCAACCAGGCCGAGACGCTGGTTTACCAGACCGAGAAGGTCGTCAAGGAGAACGACGACAAGATCCCGGCCGAGGTCAAGGACAAGGTCAAGGCCGCGATCGACGAGACCAACGAGGCCCTCAAGGGCACCGACATCGCCAAGGTCCGCACCGCGGTGGAGAAGCTGGCCACCGAGTCGCAGGCGATCGGCCAGGCCATGTACGCCAACGCCGCCCCCACCCCGGGCGCGACGGCCGGCGACGGCGCCTCCGCGCCGGGCGCCGGTGACGCCAAGGCCGACGACGTCGTGGACGCCGAGATCGTGGACGAGGACGAGAAGAAGTGACCCGGCCCGAGGAGCAGCCGCACGTGGTGGTGCGCGACCGCCGACGCATCGACCCGGAGACGGGCCAGGTGCGCCCGCCGGCCGCGGACGCCGACGGGCCCGTGGACGAGCCCCCCGTGGAGGGCGGTCGGCACGCCGCCGGCGAGGAAGAGCCCGGGGACGGGGGTGGCCGCCACGTCGCCCCCGACGCCACCCCCGACGCCGAGCCCGCGGAGGTGGACCCGGCCGCGGAGCTGAAGGCCCAGCTCGACGAGCGGACCGCGGACCTCCAGCGCCTCACCGCCGAGTACGCCAACTACCGCAAGCGCGTCGAGCGCGACCGGGAGCTGGTGGTCACCACGGCCAAGGCGCAGGTGGCCGCCGACCTGCTGGCCGTGCTCGACGACGTCGAGCGGGCCGACGCGCACGGCGACCTGACCGGCGCGTTCAAGGCGGTCGCGGACAAGCTGGTCGGCGCGCTGACCAAGGCCGGCCTGGAGCCGTTCGGGCACGAGGGCGAGGAGTTCGACCCCTCCGTGCACGAGGCCGTGCAGCACGCCACGTCCCCGGACGTGAGCGGGCCGACCGTGACGGCCGTGCTGCGGCGCGGCTACCGGTTCGGCGACCGGGTGCTGCGGCCCGCGCTGGTCGGGGTCACCGACCACGAGCCGGCCGCGGCGGAGGAATCGACCGGACAACAGCAGGACTGAGCGAGAGGGGGCGGCGTCCGGATGAGTGCTCGGGATTGGATCGAGAAGGACTTCTACCGGGAGCTGGGCGTCTCCTCCGACGCCTCGGCCGACGAGATCAAGAAGGCGTACCGGAAGTTGGCGCGGGAGCTGCACCCCGACGCCAACCCCGGTGACGCCAAGGCGGAGGCGCGCTTCAAGGCGGTCTCCGAGGCGTACGGCGTGCTGTCGGACGCCGCCAAGCGCAAGCAGTACGACGAGGCCCGCCGCCTGTTCGCGGGCGGCGGCGGCTTCCCGGGCGGGTTCGGGCAGGGCGGCGGCTTCGACGTCGGCGACCTGTTCGGCCGCGCCGGGCAGCAGACCGGCGGCATGGGCGGCCTGGGCGACCTGCTCGGCGGCCTGTTCAACCGGCGCGGCGGCGGCACGTCCGCCTCGGCGACCCGGCCCCGGCGGGGCGAGGACGTCGAGACCGACGTGCGGATCGACTTCACCGAGGCGGTCAAGGGCGCGACCGTGCCGATGCGGCTGTCCAGCCCGTCGACGTGCTCGACGTGCTCGGGCTCCGGCGCGCGGCCGGGCACCTCGCCCCGGACGTGCACCAACTGCGGCGGCGCGGGCCTGGTGACCCGCAGCCAGGGCGCGTTCGCGTTCTCCGAGCCGTGCACCGACTGCCGGGGCACCGGCCGCATCGTCGACGACCCGTGCCCGGAGTGCGGCGGCGACGGCGTCTCCACCAAGACGCGCACGCTGACCATCCGCATCCCGGCGGGCGTGGACGACGGCCAGCGCATCCGCCTGGCCGGGCAGGGCGAGCCGGGTCGCAACGGCGGTCCCAGCGGCGACCTGTACGTCCGCGTGCACGTCAACCCGGACCCGGTGTTCGGCCGCAGCGGCGACAACCTCACCGTCACCGTCCCGGTGACGTTCCCCGAACTGGCGCTGGGCACGACGTTGACCGTGCCCACGCTCGACGGCAAGGTGACCTTGAAGGTGCCCGCCGGCACGGCGTCGGGCCGGGTGCTGCGCGCCAAGGGCAAGGGCATCGCCAAGCGGGACGGGCAGGTCGGCGACCTGCTCATCACGCTGCAGGTGGCGGTCCCGAACAACATGGACGCGGCGGCCCGCGAGGCGCTGGAGGCCTACGCCTCGGCGACCGCGCGGCACGACCCGAGGGCGGACCTCAACGCCTTGGTGGAGAAGAGGTCGACATGACTTTTCCGTTCCCCCCGGGAACAGACGAGGACACGCCGTTCTTCGTGATCTCCGTGGCGGCGCAGCTGTCCGGCCTGCACGCGCAGACCCTCCGGTCCTACGACCGGATGGGGCTGGTGTCGCCGGGGCGGACCCCCGGCGGTGGTCGGCGGTACTCGATGCGGGACATCGTGCTGTTGCGCGAGGTCCAGCGGCTCTCCCAGGAGGAGGGCGTGAACCTGGCCGGGATCAAGCGGATCATCGAGCTGGAGAACGAGGTCGGTGCGCTGCGGGCGAAGGTGTCCGAGCTGACCGAGCAACTGGCCCAGGCGTTGGCGGCGGCGGAGCACGCGGCGGCTTCGGTGCACCGGTCGCTGCGCCGTGACCTGGTCCCGGTCCGCCAGGAGACCGCCCTGGTCGTCTGGAAGCCGAACCGGAAGCGCTGACGCGGTCAGTCGAGGGTGAACGGGTCGTACTTGATGCGGTCCAGCGGGGTGCCGGCCACGAGCATGCGGGACACCGTCGCCCTGATCATCGACGGCGAGCCGCACACCAGGACGTCCCGGTCCTCCCACGCGCCGTAGCGGGTGACCACGTCGGCCAGGGTGCCCTGCTCGACGCCCCGCGCGCCCGGGTCGGACTCCAGGACCGGGACGACCGTGAGCCACGGGTTGGTCATCGCGAAGCGCTGGAGGTTGTCCAGGTCGTACAGGTCCTCGCGGGTCCGGCCGCCCACGAACAGGTGGGTCCGCGGGTTCTCGCCCCACTGGGCCATCTCGTCGACGATCGCGTGCATCGGGGCCACGCCCGTGCCGCCGGCGACCATGAGGACGTCGCGGCCGGACTTCCGGTCCACGTGCAGGCGGCCCATCGGCGGGCCGATGCGCCACACGTCGCCCGGCTGGGTGTGGCCGACGATGGAGCGGCTGACCCAGCCGCCCTCCACCGAGCGGATGTGGAACTCGATGATGCCGTCCTCGCGCGGGGCGTTGGCCGGCGAGAAGTACCGCCACAGCCGCGCGCGCTGGGGCGTCTCCACGCTCACGTACTGGCCGGCGCGGTAGCCGACGGGGTGGTCGGGCTGCAGGCGCACCACGGCCAGGTCCCAGCTCACGCGCTGGTGCTCCAGCACGGTGGCGTGCCAGTACGCCGGGCCCTCGTCGGCCGCCGCCGCCTCCTGCATGGCGCGGGCCATGATCGTGTAGGCCTCGGCCCACGCCAGCTCGACCTGGGGCGTCCAGGCGGGGCCGGCGTGCTTCTTCACCGCGGCCAGCAGGGCGGTCCCGACCGACTCGTAGTGCACGTTGACCACGCCGAACTTGCGGTGGTCGCGGCCGAGCTGGCGCAGGAAGGGGATCAGGTCGTCCGGTCGGTCGACCATCTGGACGACGTGGACCAGTGCGCGCAGCAGGCGGCTGCGCTGCACCTCCATGTTCGCCGGGAACATCTCACGGGTGGCCGGCGCGAGGCTGAAGAGCATTCCGTAGAAGAACTTGGCGACCTCTTCGGCGCGCGGCTCGACGACCGCCCAGCTCTCCCTGATCAGGCGCACCATTGCGGTGACACCCGGTGGGGGTTCTCGGTGGGGCGGGCTCGGGATGGGGCTCAACACAGCGTTCGCAGTCATGGTCCGGGCGCAGTCTCCACGTTTCCAGCGCCGTCAGCAAGGCGCATCGTCCTCGTCAAGCTTCCATCCCCGACGAACCGAGGCTAACCCGTCAACTGGCCGACTGACTCCTTGATGCCACCTTCGAGTGCAGTGCGATCACGGTCGGTCGCGGACCGTTCGCCCCTTCGAGCGAACATTCGTGATGACCTGTACCGGGTCTGCGGATTGCGTCCAACGGAGAGGCGAGTACCCCGCCCGAGCACGCGTTTAACGGGTCCCCGAGATCGCGTGAGGCGGGGGTCTCACCCTCTTAGACGTACTGTCCCCGCACCGGTGCGGTGATCCGCTCCGGCCTGTGGATTCACACCTGGGGATTGTGGATAACAGGGGTCCGCGTGTGGACAACGCGTTGCGACATGTGGGTGACGAGGTCAGGAGGTCGCGGCGCGCTCGGCTGCACTGCGTTCGACGCAGAACTCGTTGCCCTCGGGGTCGGCGAGCACGACCCAGCCGGTGCCGTCAGGGCGGCGCTGGTCGTCCACCAGGGTGGCGCCGAGGCCGCGCAGCCGCTCCACCTCCTCGTCGCGGGTGGTGTCGGGCTGGAGGTCGAGGTGGAGGCGGTTCTTCATCGACTTGCCCTCGGGGACCTGGATGAACAGCAGGCTCGGGCCGGTCGGCAGTTCGACCAGGCACTCCGCGTCGCCGGGCTCGTCCTCCTCCGAGACCGGGTGGCCGGTGACCTGGCTCCAGAAGGCGGCGAGGGCGTAGGCGTCTTTGCAGTCGACGGTGATGTGGTGCAGCAGTGAACTCATGCGCAGATCTTGATGCGGGCGTGCGGACGGGCGCACGCCGATTTAGCCGCCGTACGGGACGGTGATGATCTCCAGGCTGTGCCCGTTGGGGTCGTCGAAGTAGACGCCCCGGCCGCCGTCGTGGGTGTTGATCTCGCCGGGCTGCCGGTGGAACGGGTCCGCCCAGTACGGCAGGCCGCGCTCCTTCACGCGCCCGAAGATGGCATCGAAGTCGTCGTCGCCCACCAGGAACGCGTAGTGCTGCGGCGTGATGTCCCCCTCGACCGTCATGACGTCGAGGGAGACCTCGTTGTCGGTGCCGACGACGAGGAACGGGCCGTAGGGGGTGGCGGGGGCGAAGCCGAAGACCTCGACCAGGAAGTCGGCGGTGGCGCGGGCGTCGCGGGCGGACACGATGGTGTGGTTCAGCTTGACGGTCATGGCACCGACGCTAGGACTTCGAGTTCGGTCGAGGTCAAAAGGTCGAGGCCGGGGGTGGCCGTGGCGGGCGTCACACCACTTGGGCTAGGTTGAGTGGAACGGACTCAACTTTTCTGACGTTGAGGTGAGTGGTAGCCGGTGGTGCGCCGGAACACGCGACCGAGGTGAGGAATGGACGCTTTCAACCCGACCACGAAGACGCAGCAAGCCGTGTCCGCGGCGGTGCAGGCGGCGACGATCGCGGGCAACCCCGACGTCACCTCGGTCCACCTGCTCGGCTCCCTCCTCGCGCAGGGCGACGGGCTGACCGCGCCGCTGCTGTCCGCCGTGGGGGCCGACCCCAAGCAGGTGCACAAGGAGTTGGAGCAGCTCAGCCGCGCCCTGCCGGCGGCCAGCGGGTCGAGCGTGTCCGCGCCGCAGTTCTCCCGGGACGCCGTGCGCGTGCTCGGGCGGGCGCAGGAGCTGGCCACCGAGATGGGCGACGAGTACGTGTCCACCGAGCACCTGCTGGTGGGCTTGGCGCAGCACGGCGGCCAGGTCGCCGACCTGCTGCGGCGGCACGGCGCGAGCCCGGAGGCGTTGAAGGAGGCGTTCGGCAGGGTGCGCGGGTCGGCGCGGGTGACCAGCCCGGACCCGGAGGGCACCTACCAGGCGCTGGCGAAGTACGGCGTGGACCTGACCGAGCGGGCCCGCAAGGGTGAACTCGACCCCGTGATCGGGCGGGACACCGAGATCCGCCGGGTCGTGCAGGTGCTGTCCCGGCGCACCAAGAACAACCCCGTGCTGATCGGCGAGCCCGGCGTCGGCAAGACCGCGATCGTGGAGGGCCTGGCCCAGCGGATCGTGGCCGGTGACGTGCCCGAATCGCTGCGCGGCAAGCGCGTGGTGGCGCTGGACCTGGGCGCGATGGTGGCGGGCGCGAAGTACCGCGGCGAGTTCGAGGAGCGGCTGAAGGCCGTCCTGAAGGAGATCACCGACTCCGCCGGCCAGGTCATCACGTTCATCGACGAGCTGCACACCATCGTGGGCGCCGGCGCGACCGGCGAGTCCGCGATGGACGCCGGCAACATGATCAAGCCGATGCTGGCGCGCGGCGAGCTGCGCATGGTCGGCGCGACCACCCTGGACGAGTACCGCGAGCACGTGGAGAAGGACCCGGCGCTGGAGCGGCGGTTCCAGCAGGTCCTGGTGGGCGAGCCGTCGGTGGAGGACACCGTCGGCATCCTGCGCGGCCTGAAGGACCGGTACGAGGTGCACCACGGCGTGCGCATCACCGACTCGGCGCTGGTGGCGGCGGCGACCCTGTCCGACCGGTACATCACCGCCCGGTTCCTGCCGGACAAGGCGATCGACCTGGTGGACGAGGCCGCGTCCCGGCTGCGCATGGAGATCGACTCCCGGCCGGTCGAGATCGACGAGGTCGAGCGGGCCGTGCGCCGGCTGGAGATCGAGGAGATGGCGCTGGCCAAGGAGTCCGACGCCGCCTCGGTCGAGCGGCTGGCCGCGCTGCGCGCCGAGCTGGCCGAGAAGCGCGAGGCGCTGGCCGCGCTGACCGCGCGCTGGCAGAACGAGAAGACGTCGATCGAGAAGGTCCGCGACCTCAAGGAGCAGTTGGAGCAGCTGCGCGGCGAGTCCGAGCGGGCCGAGCGCGACGGGGACCTGGGCCGGGCCGCGGAGCTGCGGTACGGGCGCATCCCGGCGCTGGAGAAGGAGCTGGAGGCGGCGACCCGCACCACGCAGGACGCGGCCGTGATGCTCAAGGAGGAGGTCGGCCCGGACGACGTGGCGGACGTGGTGTCGGCGTGGACCGGCATCCCGGCCGGGCGGCTGCTGGAGGGCGAGACCGCCAAGCTGCTGCGCATGGAGGAGGAGCTGGCCCGGCGCGTCGTCGGCCAGGCCGAGGCCGTGCGCGTGGTGTCCGACGCGGTGCGGCGCACCCGCGCCGGCGTCGCCGACCCGGACCGCCCGACCGGCAGCTTCCTGTTCCTCGGCCCGACCGGCGTGGGCAAGACCGAGCTGGCCAAGGCGCTGGCGGAGTTCCTGTTCGACGACGAGCGGGCGATGGTCCGCATCGACATGAGCGAGTACTCCGAGAAGCACTCGGTGGCCCGGCTCGTCGGCGCGCCCCCCGGCTACGTCGGCTACGACCAGGGCGGTCAGCTCACCGAGTCGGTGCGGCGGCGGCCGTACAGCGTCGTGCTGCTCGACGAGGTCGAGAAGGCTCACCCGGACGTGTTCGACGTGCTGCTGCAGGTCCTGGACGACGGCCGGCTGACCGACGGCCAGGGCCGCACGGTGGACTTCCGCAACACGATCCTGGTGCTGACCTCGAACCTGGGCTCGCAGTCCATCGCCGACCCGGCCCTGGACGAGCGGCAGCGCAACGACGCGGTCATGAACGTCGTCCGCCGCCACTTCAAGCCCGAGTTCCTCAACCGCCTGGACGACGTGGTCGTGTTCCACTCGCTGGCCACCGAGGAGCTGACCTCGATCGTGGACATCCAGATCGGGCGGCTGGGCAAGCGCCTGGGCCAGCGGCGGCTGTCCCTGGAGGTCACGCCCGCGGCCCGCGACTGGCTGGCCCTGAACGGCTTCGACCCGGTGTACGGCGCGCGCCCGTTGCGGCGGCTCGTGCAGTCCTCGATCGGGGACCAGCTGGCCAAGGAGCTGCTGTCGGGTGAGGTCCGCGACGGCGACACGGTGAAGGTGGACGTGGTGGACGACCAGTCGGGGCTCATCGTCGGACGGGCGTGATCCTCGACGGAGGCGCGCCACCGGACACATGATCTTCGTTTTGGTCGGTGTCTCCCGCTACCCTCGCACCCGTGGGCATACCGGCGTGGGTCTGGTTCACCGTCGCCGCGGTCGCGGGGGTGGCGGGGTTCGCCCTGCTCGCCACCGACCGGGCGCAGCGAACCGCGCGTAACCGGGAGCGGCGCAGGTGGGCCGCTCTGCGTGGCTGGCAGTTCGAGGAGACCGACCACGTGCTGCCCACACGGTGGGAGAGCGGGGCGATCGCCTACTACGGCACGGGCGTCGCGAAGGACGTGGTGGCCGGCTCGACGTTCACCGCGGACGGCCGCCGCCAGGTCTACGTGCTCGACCACGAGACCGGCGGCAAGGTCAACTCCGTGCTGGTCGGCGTGCGCTGCCGCCGCCCGGTGAACGTGGTGGTCGAGCTGTGGCTGCCCAGCGTGCCGTTCCAGCGCGACCAGATGCCCGACCTGCTGGGACCGGTCGGCTCGCGGTACGCGTTCGTCGGCGAGCTGCCCGCCGCCCGCAAGCTCATCACGCCGGACCTGGTCGACGCCGCCGAGGAGATCGGCGCGGACGTCACCGTCGTCTGGCTGGAGAACGACTGGGTGATGGCGGCGGCCCCGCCGAACTCCTCACCCGCCCGCCTGGAACGACTGCTGCGCGACCTGGGGGAGCTGGCTGACGTGGTCGACCCGTTCGACGCCGATCCGGACACCGACACCGGTGGCGAGGTCCACCGCCCGCAGTTCGGGCGCAAGCCGTGACCCCGCCGCTGGCCCTGGTCACGGGCGCGACCGCGGGCATCGGCGCCGCCTTCGCGCGCCGGCTGGCCGCCGAGGGGCACGACCTGGTCCTGGTCGCGCGGGACGTGGCGCGGCTGGAGAAGACCGCCGCCGAGCTGCGGGAACGCCACGGCGTGGCGGTCGAGGTGCTGCCCGCCGACCTCGCCGACGACACCAGCCGGACCAAGGTCGAGCAGGTGCTCGCCGAGCGCCCGTTCGACCTGCTGGTCAACAACGCCGGGTTCGCGCTGTCCGGCGAGTTCTTCACCTCCGACGCCGACCGGCTGGAGAGCCAGCTCTCGGTCAACGTGAAGACCGTGCTGCGGCTGACCCGGGCCGTGCTGCCCGGCATGGTGGAGCGCCGCCGCGGCGACGTGGTGAACGTGTCCAGCATCGCGGGCTTCCTGCCCGGCCGGGGTTCGACCTACAGCGCCGACAAGGCGTGGGTGACGGCGTTCTCCGAGGGCATGGCGCAGGCGACGGCCGGCACCGGCGTGCGCGTGCTCGCCCTGTGCCCGGGGTTCGTGCGCACCGAGTTCCACCAGCGGGCGAAGATTGACATGTCCGGTACGCCCGCGTTCCTGTACCTGGACGCGGACCGCGTGGTGCACGACTGCCTGGCCGACCTGCGCGCCGGCAAGCAGTTGTCCATCCCGGGCTTCCAGTACAAGGCCATCGCGACGATCAGCCGGCTCATCCCGCGCCCGCTGCTGCGCCGCATCGCCTCCCGGGCCGGGAACGCCCGCGGTCGAACGTGAGCGAAGCTCCTGATCAGAGCCGGTGAAAACCGGCCAAGATCACCGGGAACCGGGCACCCGTCCGGCTCGTCCCACTCCCCGAACTGGAGGAGGAGGGAACCGTCCATGGGTGAAGGCTTCCACGTCGAGCCGGCCGAGTTGAGGGGCTACAGCGAGCTGCTGACCCGCAACGCGCAGCACTTCACGACCATCAAGGACCACGCGGTCACGAAGGGCGGCGACACCTCGGGCTTCACCGGGTTGCTCTCGCTGCTCCAGCCGATCGTGACCGGCGTCGCCAACCTGTACGGGGAGACGCTGGACTTCGCGAACCAGATGATGACCAAGGAAGCCGAGGGCCTGGCCAAGGCCGCCGACATGTACCAGAAGGGCGAGGAGATGGCGATGAGCGTCCTCGACCGGGTGCTCGCCGAGCTGGCCAACGTCGCCGAGGCGCCGACCCTGGGTGGTGGCAAGTGACCGCGTACGCCGACGTCGAAGACCCCTCCGTCGCCCTCAACGCCGCCGCCGAGGACCGGCCGGGCCGGCAGTCCACCAAGGAGCTGATCGAGAAGGCCGGGTGGAAGATCCAGGGCGTCAACTGGATCTACGAGCAGGTCACCGGCGAGAACCTGCTCGACGCGCTGATCAAGCCGCTGCTCGGCGACTTCGAGAAGATCGACGAGAACGCCAACGCGTGGGACCGGACCGCCAAGGCCCTGGACTCCGTGCGGCACAACGTCGACGCGGGCGTCGACCAGCTCAACCCGCACTGGAACGGCGACGCCGCGCAGGCGTTCGAGGCCCGCATGAAGACCATGTGGGCCCTCGCCATCGAGGCCGACTCGCAGATCGCGCGGATCATCGGCAACAAGTTCCGGTCCACCGCCAACACCTGCCGCAAGGCGTGCGGCCTGGCGCTGACCCTGCTGGACATGCTGATCAGCAAGCTGCTCGAAGCGGCGATGACGGCGTGGATCCCGGTGGTCGGCTGGGGTCGCGCGGTGTGGATGGTCTACGACGCCATCCAGATCGTGGACGCCATCCGCAAGATCATCATCTCCATCCAGACGCTGATCGAGGGCGTCCAGGGCATGATCGACGGCATCGTCGCGATGGGCACCGCGCTGGCCAAGCTCAAGGACGTGCGCGACGTCAACGACCTGCTCGACGTGGTCGACGGCTACCAGGACGGCAAGGAGAAGTTCGACAACGGCATGGCCGCGGCCAAGTCCGGCGCGTTCGGCGTCGCCTGGAACGGCTACAAGCTGGGCAAGGCGGGCCACTCGGCGGGCACCCGCTACAACCAGGCCCCGCCGCCCGCGCCCGAACCCGCGCCCGCGCCGTCCGGAGGTGGCCAGTGACCTTCCCCTACGACCGCGAGCGCCTGAACGCGCTGGTCGCCGAGGTGGACGCGCGGCTGGAGAACGTGGACAAGGTCTCCCGCGAGGCGAGCAAGGTCCAACTGCGCTCGTCGGGCCTGTCCCAGGCGGACCTGGCCGAGATCAACCGCGCCGCCCACGGCCCCAACGCGCCGCGCGAGCTGCGCGAACTGGCCCGCCGGGTGGACGCCGGCGAGATGTCGTGGCAGGACATCGCCTCGGGCCGGGCGGTCGACGACCCGGGCGTGCAGGCGGCCCTGGCGACCGGCGTGCCGGACCTCCAGCGGGCGTACACGCAGCTCCAGGAGGGCAACGACCCGGAGGACGTCGTGGAGTCGGGCCGCCCCCGCCGCGGCGGCGGGGACGACGACGAGCCCAGCAGCTTCACCGAGGACGCCTGGTAAGCCACTTCACCCGATCCGCTGACGCCGCGCGTCGAGCCGAATCGTCGGTGGCGCGTGCGACCATGGCAGCGGGGGCCGGAGGCCGGCCCCCGCTGCCGCGCGCCGGGCTCAGGCGCTGGTCGGGAAGTCGAAGCCGCCGCCGCTCGTGTGGTTCGTCCCGATGCCGCGCACCACGTCGAACGCGAGCGCCGCGGCCAGCGCCAGCGACCGCACCGGCTCCGGCGTGCCCGGCCGCAGCCGCAGCACGTCCCGCCGCACCCGGCCGTTCGCGCCCTTCGCCAGGGCTCCCGGCGTGAACGTCGCCACGTCGGTCAGCCCGCACAGCCGCTGCCCGTTCGGGTCGAGCAGGGCGTAGGACCCCCGCCCCTCGCGCCGCACCGAGCCGACGGGCGTCCCGTCCGGCCGCGACACGCGCGTGGGCGGCTTGCCGGCCCCCTTGTGCACCAGCAGCAGCACCTGGCCCTGCGGCGAGGTGACGGCCAGGTCGTAGACGGTGCGCCCGGAGAACCCGGTGGCGCGCAGCAGCTTGCGCAGCGGACCGAGGAACTTCCGGTCGGCCGCGGTCGCCAGCGGCACGCCGTGCTCGGTCAGGGCGGTGGTCCGGTAGCGCGTCCCGAACAGGTGCCGGCCTGCGCCCCAGGGCTGCTCGATGACGAGCGTGTCGGTGCCGAACAGGTTCACGGTGTGCCAGCGTACGGACGCGTATGACAGTCTTGGACCCCGTGCGAACTGAAGTGGTTCTGGACGCCGGTGCCAAGGCCGAGCTGGCCCGGTTGGTGAGCGAGCTGGCCGTGGTGCACGGCAAGGTGACGTTGTCCTCCGGCGCGGAGGCCGACTACTACATCGACCTGCGCCGCGCGACGCTGCACCACGCCGCCGCGCCGCTGATCGGCAAGCTCCTGCGGCAGCTCACCGCCGACTGGGACTACGTCGCGGCGGGCGGCCTGACGCTCGGCGCGGACCCGGTGGCGTGCGCGATGATGCACGCCGCGGCGGCGGCCGGCGAGGTGCTCGACGCGTTCGTCGTGCGCAAGGAGACCAAGAAGCACGGCATGCAGCGGCGCATCGAGGGCATCGAGGTCGCGGGCCAGCGGGTGCTCGCCGTCGAGGACACCTCGACCACCGGCGGCAGCGTGCTGACCGCGGTGGAGGCGCTGCGCGAGGCCGGCGCGACCGTGGTGGGCGTCGCGACGGTCGTGGACCGCGGCACGGTGGCCCGCGAGGTCATCGAGGCGCAGGGCCTGTCCTACCGCTACCTGCTCGACCTGGCGGACCTCGGCCTGGCCTGACATGGTCTCCGCAGTGGTGTTGTTGCTGGTCGTCGTGGCGATCCTCGGAGTGGGCGTCGCCGTGGGGGTGGCGCGGCGCAAGCGCAACCCGTTCACGAACCCGCAGTTCGTGAACCAGTGGGAGCAGCAGATGCGCGCCCTGGAGGCGGCCCTGGGCTGGCGGTTCGTCGCCGAGGACCAGGGCTTCCAGGAGCGCGTGCCGCAGATCGGCCGGATGCTGGAGGCGGACCGCAGCCGGGTCCGCTTCCAGCTCGTCGGCGCGTGGCGGGGCGTGCCGGTGCTGGCCGTCGAGGTGTTGCTGCGCACGGACAACGTGGTGACCGCCGAGTACCGCACGTACTCGGTGGTCGTCGTGCCGCGCCCGATGCCCGGCCCGTGGGTGCTGATCAGCCCGCGCGAGGACAGCGTGTGGGGCATCTTCGAGCAGTTCACGGCCACCGGCGACCCGGCCTTCGACGCCCGCTACGAGGTCCGCCGCAAGAACCCGGCCTTCGCCGGCGCCCTGCTCGGCTCGGGCCTGCCGCAGGCGTTGCTGACCGACCCGCGTGCGGCGGGCGTGGCCATCGCGTTCGACGAGCACAACCTGGCGGCAGCCGTCCCCGCACCCCTGTTGCAGGCCCCGCTGGCCCACCTGGCGGACCTGCTCCTGGACATCGCGGGCCGGGTCCCCTGGCAGGCGCTGCCCCGCGGCTGATATTTCGCGGGCGTCCGGTGGGGGTGCGGCCTACCCTGGGTACAGGGAGGTCGTGATGGTCGCGCGGGCGCTCGCCGAACTGGTCATGGTGCTCCACTTCGGCGTGCTGGTCTTCCTGGTGGTCGGCGGTTTCCTGGCGTGGCGCTGGCCGCGGCTGGTGTGGCTCCACGTGGCGATGGCGGTGTGGGGCACCTTGATCGTCACCTTTCCCTTGGACTGCCCGCTGACCTGGCTGGAAAACGCTTTCCGCTCGGCGGCGGGGCAGGAGCCGTTGGCGACGGGGTTCATCGACACCTACATCGACGGGGTGCTGTACCCGGAGTCGGCGGCGCGGACGGTGCAACTCGTGGTGGCCCTGTGCGTGGTGGCGTCCTGGGTCGGGTACTACGTCAAGCGGCGCGCTGGACAAACGTGTAATTCGGTGCAGTTCACCAATCAGCGATAAAGCGGTCCCACCCCGATCACCGGACCGGCCCAATCGGTCTACCCGACCGTACCAATTTCATTTCACCGGCTGTCGCTTGCCTTACCCTTCGGTTATGGGTCGGGGAAGGGTGGGCGGCGATGGGGGTGGCGCGGACACGTCTTGAGGTCGGTGAGCACGCGCATCGGGGAAGGCGTCGGTCGCCGTTGTCGGTGTCGGGGTCGTGGCTGCGCGAACGCGCGGTGGACCCGGCGGGCGCCCGTTGGCTGGAAACGGCCGCGATGACGCTCGCCGTTTCGGGGTCCGGGGTGGCGCTCGGCGGGGCGAGGCTGGTGGGGTTCGCGCTGGTCGCCGCTGGTGTCGCGGGGCTGCGCGCGCTGCTCGCCGTGACGCGGTCCGAGTGGGGCGCGCGGGACGAGCGGGCGCGACAGCTGGTGATGCGCCACTGCGACGACCTCGAAAAGAAGCACGGCCGGAAATGGGCGGTGAAGGCGTGGCGCCAGGACGTCGACATCCTGCCCAACGGGGACGCGCGGCAGCGGATCGCCTTCACCATCGTGGCGCGTTGTGCGGAGTTGGACTTCTGCAGTTTCACCGACCGCGTGAACTGGGACTGGCCGGCCCGGTTCAAGCGGCGGGTGCAGGTGCACGTGCGCAGTGTCGAAGTCGGCGGCGAAGGCGGCACCCGGTTCAGGGCCACCTGGGTGTGGTTGGACGACAAACGGCTCAAAACCTTCATTCACCTGGATCAGCCGGTGCTGCGGGACGCTGAGGTGAGCTTCGTGGTGGATCTTCTGTGGCCGGCCAAATTCGCGCCATTATTGCTCGGAAGAACGCCTGATGAGGTATTGGTCTCCTTCGGTGAGCGCATCACTTCGGCGCAGTACGTCATCACCTTCCCGGCGGGCTGCCGGGTGCGGGTCGACAAGCTGGGTCTCGGGCCGGATGACCGGTACGTCCTGACCCACGTTTGGGGCCCCACGGGCAGGCCGGAGGTCGCCCTCTCGTTCGAGGGCATCGAGGCCTACCGCAAAGTGGGGCTGAAGATCGACCTCGCCTGACTCGCTGCACAGTCAGAGTAGCGCTCCGTCACCTGATTGTCGGCTTGCGGTGACGCTGCGCTAACCTCTCGCGGTGATCAACACGACCTCATGCAGGCGCTACGGCGTCCACGTCAACACCCCCGCCACCACCTCCTTGGGCGGTGGTGAGACAGGCAGTGGCGGCGATACCGACAAGTGAGCGCGGCCCTGCCAGTCGGGGGGCAGGGCTCGTCATGATGGTGCGGTGAAGGTTGTGTTGGAGGGGTTCCACGCGGTCAAGCATGCGGTTCGGTTTGGGGCTGTCGTGGGGACCGTGGTGGTGGTGGATCGGGGTCGGGCCGTTGCGTTTGCTCGGTCGCATGCGCCTGATCTTGTTGAGTTGTTCAACGATCTTGCCGTCGAGGTGGGGAGTGACGAGTTCGTTCGTGTGATCGGCAAGGCGCACCCCACCGGGGTCGGCGGGATCGTTGAACGACCGGAGTGGGGGATTGTTGAACGATCCTCGCCGCTGGTGTTGCTGGACAACCCTCGAAACCTCGGGAACTTCGGCGCGGTGATCCGGGTGGCGGCCGGGTTGGGGGCCGGGGGCGTGGTGTCGATCGGGGACGTGGATCCGTGGCACCCCAACGTCCTGCGCGGCAGTGCCGGGTTGCACTTCGCCCTGCCCGTGGTGCGGTTGGGCGGCGTGGAGGAGGTGGAGGGCGAGGTGATCGCGTTCGATGCCGACGGGGAGGATCTCCGGCACGCGCGGATACCGGACGACGCCGTCCTCGCCTTCGGGTCCGAGCGGCACGGGTTGTCCGAGGCGGTTCGGGCGCGGGCCGACCGGGTCGTGTCGTTGCCGATGCGCCCGAAGGTGTCCAGCTACAACCTGACCACCAGCGTCGCCATGGCCCTCTACCACTGGGAACTCTTCCGACGAGCTTCTTGACCGATCCAGTCGCGAAGCTTGATCCGTGACGACGCCGAAGCTCCTCGCCGCCCGCGCGGGCGTGGCCGAACGGGCCGTCGAGTCGCGGCACCTGCGGCGCGTGTGGGGGCTCCCGGGCACCGCGCTCGGCGCGGTCGCCTGGCCGGCCACCTGGTCCGCGCGCCTGCACGTCCGCTTCGGCTACTGGTGGCAGGCGCACCTGCTCGACTGCGTCCTCGACGCCCAGCTCCGCTCCCCGCGCGAAGCGCGCCTCAAGCTCATCCGCCGGCTCGTCCGCGGCATCCGCGTCCGCAACCTGCTCGGCTGGACCAACGACTACTACGACGACATCGCCTGGCTCGGCCTCGCCCTCCAACGCGCCGCCCACGCCGGCGTCCACAAGCCCCACGCCATCGAGGCCATCGCCCAACGGCTCCGCGACGGCTGGACCGACCACGGCGGCGGTGGGATCTGGTGGAAGCGCGACGACGACTTCAAGAACGTCCCCGCCAACGGTCCCGCCGCCATCTTCTTCGCCCGCCTCGGCGAGAAGGGCGGCCGCGCTCGGTCCATTGTGGACTGGATCGAGGAGTCGTTGCGGGACGAGGAGACCGGCCTGTTCTTCGACGGCCTGCACGTCAACCCCGACGGCACGGTCCGCGAGGTCGAGCGCAACCTCTACACCTACTGCCAGGGCGTGGTCCTCGGCGCGTGCGTCGAACTCGGCTCCACGCAGTACAAGGACCGCGCCGCGCGCATCATCACGGCCGTGGACAAGCACCTCGCCGACGACGGCGTCCTGCGCGGCCACGGCGGCGGTGACGCCGGCCTGTTCACCGGCATCCTCGCCCGCTACCTCGCCCAGGCGGCGCTGCGGCTCGACCGGCCCGAGGCGGCGAAGGCGGCCGACCTCGTGTTCACGTCCGCGGACGCCCTGTGGGGCAACCGGAGCGCGGCCGTCAGCGGACCGCTCTTCGGTCCACAGTGGACTGAACCGGCGGGCGACCCGGACCGCGCGAGCGCCGAGCGCGACCTGTCCGTCCAACTCGGCGGCTGGATGACGCTGGAAGCCGCGGCCCTGTTGGAGCGCAACGACCTCACGCCGCCACGGCGCTGATCCACCCCAGCAGCACGGCCGCGTCCTCCCGGAACCGCGCCGGCGAGTCGTCGGCCACGAACTCCAGCAGCACGTGCCGGTCCACGCCGTCGCGCGCCAGCTCCGCCAGCACCGGCCGCCACAGGTCCTCCCGCGCCGCCAACGGCAACCGGTCCGCGCCGCCACCGGGTCCCCACGAGAACACGTGCGCGGTCGTCAGGCGCGGCAGCAACGTCCGCACCTCCTCCACCGCGCTCGCCGCGTCCTGCCCGCCGCGCGGCTGCCAGTACGGCACCACCGACCCGTGCCCGACCTCCGCGTACAGGCGGGTCGCCGACTCCAGCGTGTCGGTCAACGTGTCGCGGTGGTGCTCCACGGCGATCCGGATGCCGTAGTCCTCCGCCCGCACCGCCGCGTCCCGGATCGCCGCCACGACCCGCGCCCGCCGGTCGGGAGGCGTCCGCGCCGAGCCCGTGTCCCCCGCCCACACCCGGATCCGCGGCGCGCCCAGCTCCGCCGCCGTCGCGAGCACCCGCGGCCACTCCCCGGAGTCGGTCACGCCCGCCCGGTAGTACGACCCGTATGCGGACACGCTCAACCCGGCGTCGGCGCACCGGTCGCGGGCGTCCCGCGCGGCGGGCAGGTCGTGCGGCCGCACGTGCACGTCGCCGCCCCACTCGACGGCCCACAGACCGCACGACCGCGCCAGGTCCACCACCTCGGGAACGGGGAGCGCGCGGAAGGTCACCGAAACCAGGCCGGGTACCAGCACGCGCCCCACGCTACTGGTGACAGCCGCAGGATTGGCGGTGTTTCAGCGCGGGCGCCAGCCGGATCGTCTCCGGCGCGCGGTCCGGGTCGGCGATGCGCGACAGCAGCAGCCGCACCGCCGTCCGCCCGATCTCCTCGACCGGCTGCGCCATCGTGGTCAGCGGCGGGTCGACCAGCTCCGCCCACTCCACCTCGCCGTAGGTGACCAGCGCCAGGTCGGTGCCGATCCGCACCCCGTGCGCCCGGGCCGCGCCGAGCACGCCCATCAGCACCTGGTGGTCGCTCACCACCAGGCCGGACACCTGCCCGAGCAGCGGTTCGAGCGACTGGGTGACCAGCTCTTCGTCCCACTTGAGCCCCGCCCGGCCCAGGCCCAGCCGGTACCCCAGGACCCGCTCGTCCGTCGTCGGCACGCCCGGCGCGCCGGTGACCAGGCCGATCCGCCGGTGCCCGAGGTCGGCGAGGTGCCGCACGAGCGTGGACGTGGCCTGGACGTTCTCCGGGCCCACTTGGTCGGTGTCCTGGGCCAGCGTCAACCGGTCCACCAGCACCGTCGGCACGCCCAGCCGGCGCAGCTCCGGCAGCGCCGCCGAGCCCGACGTGGGCGTGAGCAGCACCCCGTCCACCCGGCGCGACCGCAGCATCCGCACCGCCGCCTGCTCCGACTCGGCCGACTCGCGGGTGTCGATCAGGACCAGCGAGTACCCGGCGTGCGTGGCCTCGTTCTCGATGGCCGCGATCAGCTCCGCGAAGTACGGGTGCGACACCAGCGACACCGCGAGGCCCAGCGACTTGGTGCCGCCGGTGACCAGGGACCGGGCGATCGCGTCCCCGGTGTACCCGGTCTCCTCGATCGCCTTGAGGACCCGTTCGCGCGTGCTCGCGGCCACCGGCCTGGTCTCGTTGATCACGTGTGAGACCGTGGTGATGGAGACGCCGGCCAGCGCGGCGACCTCCTTCATGGTGACCATGTACCCGTCCCCGTTCGGCCGTGCGCAAGCGATTGCGGGGGACGATACCGGCTCGGAGGTGCACGTCGTGGCAGCCGTCCTGTGTGTCGGGCTGACGACCCTGGACGTGTCTCAGCTGGTCGCGGAGTTCCCCCGACCGGGCGACAAGGTCCAGTCGCTCGGCGTGCACCTCGCGCCCGGCGGTCCGGCGGCGAACGCGGCGCGGACCGTGGCGGCGCTGGGGCACCGGGCCGTGCTGGCGACGTCGTTGGGCGGCGAGCTGGGGCCGGTGGTGCGCTCGATGCTGGGCGGGGTCGAGGTGCGGTCGCTGGGGCCGGGCGGCCCGGCGCTGAGCATGGTCGTCGTGCGCGAGCGGGACGGCGAGCGGACCGTCGTGTCCCGCAACGCCTCCGGGTTCGCGCCGGAGTCCGGGGTGGACCTGGCCGGCTGCGACGTGGTGCTCGTGGACGGTCACCTCGGCCCGGTCGCCGTCGAGGCCGCCCGCCTGGCGAAACGCGGGGGTGTGCCGGTGGTGTTGGACGCGGGGAGCTGGAAACCTGTGCTCGACGACCTGCTGCCCCTCGTCGACGTCGCCGCCTGCTCGGCCGCGTTCCCGCGGTCGGCGGCCGAGGTGCACGCGTACGGCGTGCCGCTGGTGCTGCGCACCGGCGGTCCCGAGCCGGTCACCTGGTCGCGCGCCGGCCGGACCGGCGCGGTGCCGGTGCCCGCGGTGCCCGTGCGCGACACCAACGGCGCCGGCGACGTGTGGCACGGTGCGTTGGCGGTCGCGGTCGCCCGGGGCGTCCCGGCGGAGGACCGCGCGGTGGAGGACGCCGTGCGGTGGGCGAACGCGGTCGCGGCGGTGCGCGTGCGCAACACCGCGTGGGACTGGGTTGAGGAGCTGGAGCGGTGGCGGGACAGCGGGTGAGGTTCGACGACCTGGTCGACCGGGCGCGACGGCTGGCGGAACCGGGCGAGCGCAGGCTGCTCGGCATCGGCGGCGCACCGGGCTCCGGCAAGTCCACCCTGGCCCGCCGGCTCGTCGACGCCCTGGGCTCGTCGGCGGCGCTGGTCGAGATGGACGGGTTCCACCTCGCGCAGAAGGAGTTGGACCGGCTGGGCATCGCCGACCGGAAGGGCGCGCCGGACACGTTCGACATCCCCGGTTACGTGGACCTGCTCGGCCGGCTCAAGGCGTGCGGGCCGGACGTCGTCTACGCGCCGGAGTTCCGGCGGGAGATCGAGGAGCCGGTGGCGTGCGCGGTGCCGGTGTCGCCGGACGTGCCCCTGGTGGTGACCGAGGGCAATTACCTGCTCATGCAGTACGACAAGTGGAAGCGCGTGCGGGTGGTGCTGGACGAGGCGTGGTTCCTGATGATCGACGAGGACCTGAGGGTGTCCCGCCTGATCGACCGCCACGTCCGCTACGGCCGCTCGGTCGAGGACGCCCGCGAACGCGTGCTCAACGGCACGGACCACGTGAACGCCCTGATGGTGAACGCCTCGAAGTCCGCCGCCGACCTGGTGATCGGCGAGGTCCTCTGAGCCGGGCCTACTGCTGCGCGCCGACCTCTTCCTCGACCGGCTTGCGCATCTCCTGGCGGTAGCGGATCAGGCCGTACGCGGTGCCGACCACGAAGAACGCCACGCTCGCGATGACCGCCGCCGTCTGCAGCCACGGGATGGACGTGAGCAGCCCCGCCCCGTAGTAGCCGGCCAGGACCAGCGTCGGCACCCACGCCAGCGCGCCGATCGTCGTCGCGAGCATGAACCGCTTCGGGTCCATGCGGGCCGCGCCGGCGACCATCGGGGCCAGCGTGCGCACCCACGGGATCCAGCGGGCCAGCACGATCGCCCAGAAGCCGCGGCGGTCGAGGAAGTCGCGGGCCTTGGCGAGGTTCTCCTTGTTGAGGACCTTGCCGCCGCGGCGGGCCAGGAGCCGGGTGCCCGTGTGCCGGCCGATGTAGTAGCCGATCTGGTTGCCGACCACGGCCACGATCATCGCGGCGACCGACAGCAACCACGCGCTGAGCTCGCCGTCGTGCTGCGCGAGCACGACACCGGCGGCGAACAGCAGCGAGTCGCCGGGCAGGAACAGGCCGAAGATGAACGCGCACTCGAAGAAGACGAAGCTCAGCGTGATGAGCCACACGGCCAACGGGCCTGCGGTCTCCAGCGGGGCGAACGCCAGTGCTTCGGACGTTGCGGACAGAACCACGGGGCCAGCCTACGTGGCGCTTCGGACCGGTTTGGGCGACTCCGGGCGAACTGGTGCTGAAAGCTTCGGTTCGGGACGTGCCCGAGAGCGCTAGTTTGAGGTGATGGACGCCCTGCTCACGCGGTTGCGCGCCGCTGTCGGACCGGATGCGGTGCTGACCGATCCGGACGTCACCGCCGCGTACCGGCGCGACATGATGCCGCTTGCGCCCCACGGGCAGCCGCTGGCCGTGGTGCTGCCGACCGACGCGGGCCAGGTGCAGGAGGTGGTCCGGGCGTGCGCGGCCCACCGGACGCCGATCGTGCCCCGAGGGGCGGGCAGCGGGCTGTCCGGCGCGGCCAACGCCGTGGACGGGTGTGTGGTGCTCGTCACAACCAAGATGAACCGGATCGTCGAGATCGACCCCGACAACCGGCTGGCCGTCGTCGAGCCGGGCGTGGTCAACCTCGACCTGCGCGGCGCGGTGGAGAAGCACGGGCTGTTCTACCCGCCGGACCCGTCCAGCTACGACTGGTGCACGATCGGCGGCAACCTGTCCACCAACGCGGGCGGGCTGTGCTGCGTGAAGTACGGCGTGACCACGGACTCCGTCCTCGGCCTTGAGGTGGTCCTGGCCGACGGCGAGCTGCTGCGGACCGGCCGCCGCACGGTCAAGGGCGTCGCCGGGTACGACCTCACCAAGCTGTTCATCGGCAGCGAGGGCACGCTGGGCGTCATCACCCGCGCCACCCTGGCCCTGCGCCCGCTCCCGCAGGCCCCGTCCACGCTGGTCGCGACGTTCTCCAACACCGCCGACGCGGGCGCCGCCGTGGCGCGCGTGGTGCGCGAGGGCGTGGTCCCGTCGCTGATGGAGATCATGGACCGGACGTCCATCCGGGCCGTCGAGCAGTACCTCAAGACCGACCTGAACGCCGACGAAGCCCTGCTCATCTGCCAGTCCGACGCCGGCGGCGAGGCGGCGCGGCGCGACCTGGAGGTCATCGAGCAGGTCTGCAAGGACGCCGGCGCGGACCTCACCTACGCCACCGACGACCTCAACGAGGGCCGCGACCTGCTCACCGCCCGTCGCGCCGTGCTCACCGCCCTGGAGGTCTACGGGGCGTGGCTGACCGACGACGTGTGCGTGCCGCGGACCAGGATCGCCGAGCTGATCGCCGGGTGCGAGCGGATCAGCGCGGAGGTGGGGCTGCGGATCGCGGTCGTCGGGCACGCCGGCGACGGCAACATGCACCCCACGATCGTCTACGACCCCACGTCGGCGGACGAGTTCGCGCGGGCGCGGAAGGCGTTCGACGACATCCTGGCGGTCGGGCTCGCGCTGGGCGGCACGGTGACCGGCGAGCACGGCATCGGCAAGATCAAGCGCGAGTGGCTGGCGACCGAGATCGGCCCGGTCGGCCTCCGGGTCCACCGCGAGATCAAACGCGCACTGGACCCGGACCACCTCTTCAACCCCGGATCGATGTTTAGCTAGCGACGCCGAAGCGGTAGGCGTACCAGTTCGAGCCCAGCCCGTCCGCCCGCACGCTGCGCACCAGCACCTCCGTGCGGCCGGCGCGGGTCGGGGTCAGGCTGATGACCGCCGTGCCCGGGGCCTCGGCGGCGACCGTCCGCACCTCGCCGTCCTCGAACAGGTACTCGAAGGCCACCGTCTCGGGCACGGTGCTGTGAAGCTCGAACGCGCCCGTCACGCCCACGCCGCCCGCTTCCGTCTCGTACGGGTAGTCGGGGCTGTGCGCCCACGCGTACCCCAGCACGGCCTCGTAGCTGCGGAGGTGCTCGGCGGTCCGGGTGCCGTCCGCCGTGACCCCGAAGACCCGGACCTCGTTGAGGCCCGGCCGGTCCGACCCGATCGTCATGCTCGCCCGGCCGGCCGCGTCGGCGTCCACGGTCACCGGCTCGCCTTCGTTGACGCGGTACGTGTAGCGGACGATCGGCCCGAGGTGGCTCCACCGCGGCGCGAACGTGGCCGTGCGCGGCGTGCCGACCAGCGCGGACCACGGGGTGACCGTCGTGTCGGGGCCGGTGTAGGCGACCTGCGTGTCGTAGGTGCGCACGGCGGACGCGACGCCGTCCCGGTTCACGCTGTAGACCTTGAGTTCCAACGACCCGGGCGCGCCGGGCGTGATGACCGCCGTCGCCTTGCCGTCCGCGTCGGCCGGCACCGAGCCGCTGAGCCGCCGGTTCGCGTACCGGAACTCCACGACGTCCGCGACACCGTTGGCGTCGAACGAGAAGACGCCCGGCACGTGCTCACCGCCGACACCCGGGTACGGCGCGTTCTCGGTGTAGACGGCCGAGGACACCAGCGGTGCCGCGGGTTCGGCCGAGGCCGACGCGGGCGCCGTCACCGCGGTCAGTGCCGCGCCGATGGCGACGAGCGTGCCCAGGGCACGCCGAATACGACTCACTTTCCTTGCCCCCCAACGGTTTTCGGACACCCCCCTGGTGCCCGTCACCGAGTATGGCGGGACCGGGCGCGGTGTGGCTACCGGAATGGCGCGGCCATCGCGGTCAGCAGGCTGTGCCGCGCGTCGTCGTGGCCGAGTTCCCACATGAACGTGCCGCGCAGGCCGCGGTTCTTGGCGTACTGGGCGCGGATGCCGATCGAACGCGGGTTCTCGTAGCTGACGAACTTGCGCTCGGCCGCGTTGTAGAGCCACGGCGACCGCGCCACCGGGTGCCAGTGCTCGGTCCAGCCGGGGGTCGCCCGCAGCCGCTGCACCTCGTCGTAGCCGTCCACCCAGAACGCGCTCTCGTACGGCTGGTACAGCCCGTGGTCCGGCCCGGCCTCGCGGACCTGGAAACCCCGGCCGTAGAACGGCGTCCCGAGCACGAGCCGGTCCGGCCGGACCCCGTGGCGGACGTAGTACTCGACCGCGCCGACGACGTTGTTCCAGCGGCGGTCGGCGGCGGGCATCGGGTCCCGCGGCACCTCGCGCAGCGGCGCGTTGAACGTCGCCACCGGGGAGAAGCCGGTGCCCATGTCGTAGGTCATGAGGGTGATGAAGTCGAGGTCGCGGCCGAGCGCGCCGAGCTCGAAGCTGCGCGCCGGGTCGTAGGGCCCGTCGGTCTGGAGGCGCCCGGTCGGCAGCGCGGCGGTGACCAGCGCGCCGCGGGGCAGTTGGCGGCGGAACTCGCGGACCAGCAGCGTCATGTTGCGGCGGTCCTCGGGCCGGTCGGTGATCTCCACCGGGCCGCCGTAGACGGGGAACTCCCAGTCGACGTCCACCCCGTCGAACACGCCGTCCCGGAAGAACCGGTCCACGCACGACCGCACGAACGCCCGCCGCGACGCGTCGGTGAGCGCGGCGTCGGAGAACCCGCCCGCGCCCCAACCGCCGATCGAGATCAACGCCCGCAACGACGGCTTGCGGCGCTTGAGGTCGAGGATGTCGGCGAAGTCCTTCGCCGCCGTGGGGGCGTTGAGCGCGCACCGGCCGTCCTCGATCGTGGAAAACGCGTAGAACAGGTGCGTGATCGGCGTGTCCGAGGGGATCGAGGAGATCGGCTTCGACCCGCTGAACCAGTTGCCGTAGTACGCGCCCACGACCGCCTTCGGCGAAGCGACGGCGGTCGTGGGCACCGAGACGCCGGAGGCGAGCGCCAGCAGCACCGCGAGCCCGAGACGAAGCACCCCTCACTGGTACAGACCAATGAGGGGTGCGGTCAACCGCCGATCAGGCGGGCCTCACTCGTGCGCCACGAAGAACACGTACGAGTAGTGGTCGGTCACGAAGCCCCAGGACGTCCGCGCTCGTACCTGGAGGTTGTGGAAGCCCGTCGCGGTCGGCGTGTAGGTGATGGACGCCCGGCCGTCCACGGCCGGCACGGACACCCACTCGTCGGAACCCAGGGCGTACTCGTACGCGACGACCTGCGGCGTGGTCGAGGAGAACTCGAAGGTCCCCGGCACGCCGACGTCGCCGCCGACGCCCCACTCGGGGTATTCGACGCCGGCCACCGAGACCTGACCCGGGTCCACGTAGTAGTGCACGCCGACCTCGGCCGTCCGGACGCCGGCCGCCGTGACGCCGGAGACCATGATCAGCACCGGCCCCGGCTGGTCGCCCGGCACGGTGAACCTCGCCGTGCCGTCCGCGTCCGGGACCACGGTCACCGGCGGGCGGTTGCCGTCCCGGTAGGTGTAGCCGACGATGCCGGGCAGGTGCGGGCTCTCCTTCAGGACGACCTCGCGCGGCGTCCCGATGACCGCGTAGTGCGGCGTGACCTCGCCCCACGGCTTGGTGTTCGCCACGGTGAACTTGTAGGCGCGTTCGGGTCCGGGGTTGCCCGCCCGGTCCACCGCGCGCACCTTCAGCTCGGCGGTCCAGCCGTCGTTCCCGGGCTCGATCCGCGCGGTGGCCCGGCCCTGCTCGTCGGCCGCGACCTCGCCGCGGCCCGCGCCCTGGATCTCCCAGGTGTACGCCACGACGTCGGTCGCGCCGTCGGGCTCGAAGGTGAACGTGCCGGGGACGTGCCCGCCGCCGACCCCGGGGTACGGGGTGTTCTCCGGGTAGTCGGTGGACGACACGACCGGCGCCAGCGGCGCGGTGTAGTCGGTGGTGAACCGGCAGGGCGCGCTGACCGGGGACAGGTCGAGGCCGTCGTCCACCTGGACGGTCCACTCGTAGGTCTGGGCGTCGGTCAGCGGGTGCAGCCGGCCCCGGATGTCCCCGCCGAACGCGCTGTCGCCGGTGAACTCGCGCCGGTCCTCGGGCCGGTCCACGTTCTGCACCACGAACCGGGGCGTGCCGCGGTGGTAGGGGTCGGCGTCGGTGTACGTCGCCGTGAGCATCGCCGGGTCCCACCGCCGCAGGACGGTGTCGCCGCACGCCGTCCCGTGCGTGCGCAGGTCGGTCGGCGTGCCGGGCGCGAAGTTGCTCGCCACCTCGGCGAACAGGTCGGCGAACCGACGGCTGTCGCGGACGTCCCACTGCCGCGCCCCCGACAGGCGCAGGGCGACCGTCACCTTGGTGCGGCCGGCCGCGAGGGTGTCGGCGAAGACCTTCGCGAGGTCCCAGGTCGAGTAGCCGCGGCACTCGGGCGAGGTGCGGCCGGGGATCAGCTCGATCTCGCGCGGGGCGTGGGCGTACGTCGGCTGCTCGGAGACGTCGGTGCGCCACAGTTCGACCGCGCGCGGACGGGAGCAGTCCGCGGCGTCCCGCTCCCACACGTGGGCCTTGGCGGAGATGAGCCGCGCACCCCGGTACCACGACAGGTCGAAGGTGAAGTACGCCTTGGAGTTGTGCAGCTTCCCGTCGGCGTCGCGCCACGTGCCGACCGGGTAGTCGCCGTTCGTCGGGATCGTGTCGTGCGGCGCCCGCAGGTCGGTGTGGACGGCGGACGTCCGCAGTGCCCTGGTATACGTCGGCTGCTGGTTCGCCGACGCCGGGACGGTGGTCGTGGTCAATGCCGCACCCACCACCAGGAGCGTGCCGAGGGCACGCCTCAAGCGGCTCATGAAAGCCCCCCAAAAGGTCAAAAGGGGCGCCTGGTGGCGCCCCACGACCTATCGAGGGGTGATCGAAACGCGTTACGCGGTCAGTCGATGCGCTTGAACTGCTGCGTGGCGTCGTCGGCGCGGTCGAACTGCTGGGTGATGTCGTCCGCCTCCTGCGTGAGGAGCGCCTTCTTCTCCCGCCGCGCCTTGATGACCTCGATGATGATCGGCACGATCGACAGGAAGACGATCAGGAGCAGGATCATCTCCAGGTTGTCGCGCACGAACTCGATCTGCCCCAGGAAGTAGCCCAGGACGGTCAGGCCGGCCGCCCACGCGACACCGCCGATGAACGAGTACGTGAAGTACTTGCGGGCGTCCATGCGGCCCACGCCGGCCATCGCCGTGATGAACGTCCGGACGATCGGCACGAACCGCGCCAGGACGATCGCGCGCGCCCCGTACTTCTCGAAGAACTCGTGCGTCTTGTCGACGTACTCCTTCTTGAAGATCTTGGAGTCCGGCTTGGTGAACAGCGCCGGTCCCGCGCGGTAGCCGATCCAGTAGCCCACGACGTTGCCGAGCATCGCGCACGCCGTCAGCAGCACGCACACCAGCCACAGCGGGTAGTCCATCAGGCCGCTCGCCACGAACAGGCCCGCCGTGAACAGCAGCGAGTCGCCGGGCAGGAAGAACCCGACCAGCAGCCCGCACTCGGCGAAGATGATGAAGCACAGGCCGACCAGCATGTACGGCCCGAGCCCCTGGAGCAGGACCTGCGGGTCCAGCCAGTCCGGGCCGAGGGCGTGGGTGGTGGTGGTGAGCGCGACCGTCACGCGGACCACGGTACAGGCTCAACGGAGCGTGATTACCGCCACGACCGTGCCGGCGGCCAGGCCGAGCAGGACGGCGAGCAGCAGCACCCAGCCCGCGCCCAGCGCCGGGCGCCCCGGGTCGGGCGTCGGGGCGGGCAGGCTCCCGCCGGTGCCGGCGACCTGCGCGCGCAGCGCGTCGACCACCAGGCGCTCGTGCTCGTCGGACATGCCGTCCAGTATCGCGCGCCGCCCACGTCGTCGGGGGCGGCGCGGCGCAAGCGCTACTCCTTGACCCACTCGCCGCGCGCCATGACCTCGCGCGGGCGGAACTCGTCGTCCAGCACGACCAGGTCGGCCGCGAGGCCGGCGCGGACCTCGCCCGCCTCGACGCCGAGCAGCCGCGCGGGCCGCGTGGCGGTCGCCAGCACGGCCTCCTCGACGGTCAGCCCGCACGACTGCACGGCGTTGCGGAACGCCGCGTCCATCGTCAGCGTGCTGCCCGCCAGCGACGCGCCGCCGGCCAGCGTCGGCACGCCGTCCACGACCCGCACCTCCAGGCCGCCCACGTCGTACACGCCGTCGCCCACGCCCGCCGCCGCGATGGCGTCGGTGACCAGCACGGTCCGGCCGGTCCCCGCGTGCCGCGCGGCGAGGCGGACCGCCGTCGGGTGCAGGTGGACCAGGTCGCAGATCAGCTCGACGGTGACCCGCTCGTCGTCCAGCAGCGCGCCGATCGGGCCGGGCTCGCGGTGGTGCAGCGGGCGCATGCCGTTGAACAGGTGGGTCGCGACGCTCGCTCCGGCCTCCACGGCGGGCCGGATCTGGGCCTCGGTCGCGTCCGTGTGCCCGATGGCGGCCAGGACACCGTTGTCGACGAGGCGGCGGACCGCGTCGACACCGTGCTCCAGCTCGGGGGCCACGGTCACCATGCGCACGGTCCCGCGACCGGCCTTGAGCAGCGCGTCGACGGCGGCGGCGTCCGGCGGGCACAGGATGGCGGGGTCGTGCGCGCCGCAGCGCGCGGCGGACAGGAACGGGCCCTCCAGGTGGATGCCGGCCACCACGCCGTCGTCCACCAGCTCGGCCAGCGCCTTGACCTGGTCGGCCAGTTCCGGGATCGGCCGGGACACCAGGCTGGCCAGCATGGTCGTCGTCCCGTGCCGGCGGTGCGCGGCGGCGGCCCTGCGCACCCGGTCCGGGTCGGCGCTGGTGAACGCCTCGCCGCCACCGCCGTGGCAGTGGATGTCCACGAAGCCCGGCACCAGCCAGCCGCCACCCACGTCCGTGGTCGGCCCGTCCGGCGCGGCGCCGTCACCGACGGCGGCGATCCGGCCGTCGCGCACCGCGACCCAGCCCCGGTCGAGCACCCCGTCGGGCGTGACGACCCGACCACCGGTCAGGGTCACGTCCACCGGTCCACCCCACGTGCTCATCTCTCCTCCAGCATGTCGATGGCCAGCAGCGCGGCGCCGAGGCAGCCCGCCTCGTCACCCAGCGCGGCCAGCCGCAGTTCCGGACGCCGCTGGAAGGTGATCAAGCCGTCCAGCCGGTCCCGCAGCGGGTCCACCAGCAGCGGGCCCGCCAGCGCGAGACCGCCGCCCAGGACCACCGCCTCCGGACCCAGCAGGGCCGCCACGAGCAGGATGCCCCGTGCGAGCGCGTCCACGGCCTCGTGCCACACGACCACCGCGTCGTTCTCGCCCGCTCGGACCAGCCGCGCCACGTCCGCCGCCCCGGTGACCGGGTTGCCGGAGCGCTCGGCGTACCGGCGGGCGATCGCGGCGGAGGACGCGCGGGCCTCGACGCAGCCGGTCTGGCCGCAGCCGCACGGGTCGCCGTGACCGACGTCCACGTGGCCGACCTCGCCGACGCTGCCGTCGCCCCGGTAGATCCGCCCGTCCAGGACGAGCGCGGCGGCGATGCCGGTGCCGATGGGCATGATCACGGCGTCGCGCAGGCCGCGGGCGTTGCCGGTGCGGAGTTCGGCGAGCCCTCCCGCGCGCACGTCGTGCCCGAACGCGGTGCGCAGGCCGGTGCGGGCCTCGACCTGCTTGACGAACGGGTAGTCCTGCCAGCCGAGGTTCGCGGAGTACACCCCGACGCCTTGCGCCTCGTCCACGACGCCGGGCACGACGAGACCGACGGCCTCGACGTCGTCGGCGCCGGCACGCAGTTCGTCGACCAGGGCGGCCACGTCGTCGACCACGGCGTCGGCGTCGCGGGTGGTCGCCCGGCGCCGCTGCCGCACCGCGCGCACGTCGGATGCGGTGCCCGCCACCAGGGCGGCTTTGGTCTCGGTGCCGCCGACGTCGACGGCTATCACGTGTCTTGTGCGTGCCACGAGGACCGATAGTGCGGCATCGAGCCGCCATTGGTCTATACCAAGTGCCCGATTCCCCCACCCGGTACACATCCGCCCACCCTCCGCACCCGGGTTCTCCCACCCTTCGGGACGCGAGGTGGTAAGCGCTTTCCGGGCATGCGGGCACGACCGGCGGGGGTGCCGGGGAGTGCCGTCAGGCGGTGCCCATGATCTTCTGGAGGGCGTCCAGCGCGCGGCTGGCCGTGCTCTTCACGGTGCCCTTCGAGATGCCGGTGGCCTCGGCGATCTCGGCCTCCGACAGGTCGCCGTAGTAGCGCAGCACGAGCACCTCGCGCTGGCGCGGCGGTAGCTGGGACAGCGCTTTCACCACGGCCTGGTGCTCGGCGGTGAGCATCGCGAGGCTCTCCGCCGACCGGGCGTTGGCCACGTGCGGCGGGGTGTAGTCGCGGGCGGTCTTGCGGCGACGAAGGACGCTGCGCGAGCCGTTGACCACGGCGGTGCGCAGGTAGCCGACCGCCGCCTGGGCGTCCCGCAGGCGCGACCAGTTCCGGTACAGGCCGGTGAACGCCTCCTGCACCACGTCCTCGGCGGTCGAGGGCTCGTCGACCAGCAACAGCGCCAGGCGGACCAGCCGCATCCGATGCTGCCGGTACAGGTCCTCCAGCGTGAGGGGACCGGTCGGCGCGGGCGCGACGCCGTCCTGGATGCGCAGGTTCGTCAGCGTGTCCTGCACACGCGCGATGCCGCCGCTGTGTTGTTCCGAACCGACCACGGAAAAGACGGTACCCGGTTCGGGGGTAGCTTCGGTGCCGGCGTTGACGTTCTTCGTGGAGGTGCGCGGTGGCCCGGTACGCGGTCGAGTTGGTGTTCGGGGACGACCAGGAGGCGCGGCTGGCCGTGCGACCGGCGCACCGGGAGTACCTGGCCACCCTGGTCGAGCGGGGCAAGCTGCTGGTCTCCGGGCCGTACGCCGACCAGTCCGGCGCGATCCTGGTCTACGAGGTGGCCGACGAGGCCGAGTTGGAGTCGGTGCTGGCGGCCGACCCGTACACGCCCGCCGGCGTGGTCGCCGAGACGCGCGTGCACGAGTGGCTGCCGGTCCTGGGCACCTGGTTGGCCGACTAGCCGCCGCCGGCCGGACGCCCGGGAGACCGGTGCCCGGCGTCCCGCCGGCCGGGCGCGCGGGAGACCGGCCCCGGCGTCCCGCCGGCCGTGTCGGTGTGGGCGGCGGGACGCCGTCGGGTGGCTAGCGCTTCTTCTGCGCGGACTTGCGGGTGCCCGCCGCCTCGCCGCCCGGTCCGACCAGGCCGGAGAGGTCCTTCGCGGCCATCTCGCGGTCGGCGGCGGGCACCTGGCGCGCGGCCTGCTGGTCCACGACCTTCGGCGTGAAGGCCCGGAAGATCTTCAGGCCGCCGACCCAGCCCGGCACGTGCACCGCCTTGGCGCGCTTCTCGATGCCCCGGACCACGGCCTTGCCCACGTCGGACACCGGGTACTTCTTGCCCGCCAGCCCCGGCATGCCGCTGCGCAGCGGCCCGAAGACCGGGTGCTGGTCGGCGCTGTTGACCATGTCGGTCGAGATCCACGAGAAGTACGCGACGCCCACGTCCACGCCCAGGTGGCGGACCTCGGCGCGCAGGCTGTCGGCGAAGGCCTCGCACCCCGCCTTGGCGGCCGAGTACGCGGCGTTGCCGGGGATGTGGACGATCGCGGCCAGCGACGACACGACCAGGCAGTAGCCGCGGCTCGCGATCAGGTGCGGCAGGGCGGTGCGGACCGTGCGCCAGACGCCCAGCAGGTTGACCTCGATGACCCGTTCGAAGGCGGCCGGGTCCATCGACCGGATGAAACCGGTCGCCGCGATGCCGGCGTTGGCCACCACGACGTCGATGCCGCCGAAGTGCTCGACCACGCCGTCGACCGCCGTCTCCAGCGCCTGCCAGTCGGTGACGTCGGCCTCCCACGCCCGCCCGCCGCACTGCTCGGCGACCTGGCGGAGCTGGTCGCCCTCCAGCCCGACCAGCGCGACCTTCGCGCCCTTGGCGGCCAGCCGCCGCGCCACCTCGGCACCGATCCCCCGAGCCGCGCCGGTGATCAGGACAACCTTGCCCGCAACGTCCACGGTGACCTCCTCGAACGGGTTCTCCGGAGGTCACCGTAACGCAACTTACCGCCAGTAAGCTACTGAAGAGTTAACTCGCTTTCGCTCAGGCGCTCGCCGCACTCAGCCGCTCGACCTCGTCGGCCTTCAACTCCAGGTCGAGGGCCGGCAGGAGGTCGTTCAACTGGTCGACGTTCCGCGCGCTGGCGATCGGCGCGGCCACCGTCGGCTGGGTCGCCAGCCATGCCAGGGCCACGGCCGCCACGGTCGTGTCGTGGGCGGCGGCGACCTCGTCCAGCGCCGCCAGGACGCGCAGGCCCCGGTCGTCCAGGTACTTCGACGCGGCGGCGGCCCGGACGCTCTCGACCTCGACGCCCGGCCGGTACTTGCCGGTCAGGAAGCCCTTCGCCAGGCCCCAGTACGGCGCGCTGGCCAGCCCGCCCGCCTCGACGGCCGCCCTCAGCTCACCTTCGTAGGATCGTTCAACAAGGTTGTAGTGCTGCTGGAGCGCCACGTACCGGGCGAGGCCTTCGCGCTCGGACACCGCCAGCGCCGACGCCAGGCGCTCCGCCGTGAAGTTCGACGCCGCGATGTGCCGGACCTTGCCCGACCGCACCAGCGCGTCGAACGCCGCCAGCGTCTCCTCCTGCGGCGTCTCCAGGTCGTCCTGGTGGGCGTAGTAGAGGTCGATGTGGTCCACGCCCAGCCGGCGCAGGGAGTTCTCGGCGGCGGTCTGGATGGTGGCCGCCTTCAGGTTGTCCAGGCCGTCCAGCATGCCGACCTTCGTCGCCACCACCACGGAGTCCCGGTTCCCGCGCGACGCCAGCCACCGGCCGACGACCGACTCCGACTCGCCGCCCGAGTGGCCCGGCGCCCAGGCCGAGTACACGTCCGCGGTGTCCACGAAGTTGCCGCCGGCCGCCGTGTACGCGTCGAGCACCGCGAAGGACGACTCCTCGTCCGCGGTCCACCCGAACACGTTCCCGCCGAGCGCCAGGCGGGACACGTCCAGGTCGCTGGTTCCCAAGTTCGTCATGCCGCGAACCTAACCCGACCACCCCGCGGTCCACCGAATCCCGCAGCCAGGACTAAATCGTGCGTCCCACGGGTTGGCCACAGTCGGAGTTGTCTTCGAAAGGAGTCGAAATGACGGTGGAGCTGGGGCGCTTCGGGGTCTGGAGCCACTACACGGGCTGGGAGGGGCGCGCGGAGGCCGCCGCCCGGCTGGAGGAGCTGGGGTTCGGCGCGTTGTGGCTGGGCGCCGCCCCGGACGGCGGTGTGCTCGGGCTCGTCGGCGAGCTGCTCCAGGCGACCGAGCGGCTGGTCGTCGCCACCGGCATCCTCAACGTCTGGACGACCCCGGCCGCCGTGGTCAACGGCGGGTACCGCGACCTGGCCTGGACCGACCGCTTCCTGGTCGGCGTTGGCGCGGGGCACCGCGAGCTGGCGGGTGAGGTGTACCACAGCCCGTACCAGAAGCTGGTCCGCTACCTCGACGAGCTGGACGTCCCGCGCGACCGCCTGGCCCTGGCCGCCCTCGGCCCGCGCGTCCTGCGCCTGGCCGCCGCCCGGACCACCGTCGCGCACCCGTACCTGGTCACCCCGGAGTACACCGCGCGGGCCCGCGAGGTGATCGGCGCGGGCACCGTGCTCGCGCCCGAGCAGCACGTGGTGCTGGAGGAGGACCCGGCGAAGGCCCGCGAGGAGGGCCGCCGCAACCTCGCCCTCTACCTGCAGCTGGAGAACTACACCAACAACTGGCTGCGCAACGGCTTCACCGAGGACGACTTCCGCGACGGCGGCAGCGACCGCCTGGTGGACGCCCTGGTGGCCTGGGGCCCGACCGACCGCGTGGCCGCCCGCCTGCGCGCCCACCTGGACGCCGGCGCGGACCACGTGTCCGTCCAGCTGCTCGGCGCCAACCAGGACACCTCCCCGGCCTTCCGCGACCTGGCCGCCGCCCTGAACGGGTGACGCGCCGCCGCCCCCTCGGGAACTCCCGAGGGGGCGGCGACCGCCGGCTAGTCCGTGACCTCGACGCCGCGCCAGAAGGCCACGCGGCCCCTGATGTTCGCCGCCGCCTCCTTGGGCTCGGCGTAGAACCAGACCGCGTCCGGGTTGTCCTTGCCGTTCACGTGCAGGTTGTAGTAGTTCGCGGTGCCCTTCCACGGACACACCGACGTGGTGTCCGACGGCCTCAGGTAGTGGGCGTGCACCGACTCCAGGGGGAAGTAGTGGTTCCCCTCGACCATCTCCGTGTCGTCACTCTCGGCGATGATCTCGCCGTTCCACCGTGCGATCGCCATGCACCCACTATGCCGGTGATCAACTTCTCCCGCCGGGCGGTGGCCGTAGGATGCCCACGACACCGCGTTCCGGGCACCCGAGGAGGACCACCGATGCCCATCGCAACCCCTGAGGTCTACGCCGAGATGCTTGACCGCGCCAAGGCGAACGAGTTCGCCTACCCCGCGATCAACGTCACCTCGTCCGAGACGCTCAACGCGGCGCTGCGCGGCTTCGCGGAGGCCGAGAGCGACGGGATCATCCAGATCTCGACCGGCGGCGCCGAGTTCGCCTCGGGCACCAAGGTCAAGGACATGGTCACCGGTGCGGTGGCGCTCGCGGAGTTCGCGCACGTCGTCGCCGAGAAGTACCCGGTGAACATCGCGCTGCACACCGACCACTGCCCCAAGGACAAGCTGGACGGCTACGTCCGGCCCCTGGTGGCGATCAGCCAGGAGCGCGTCGACCGCGGCCTGAACCCGCTGTTCCAGTCCCACATGTGGGACGGCTCGGCGGTGCCGCTGGACGAGAACCTCAAGATCGCGACCGAGCTGCTCGACCTCGCGGCCAAGGCGAAGATCATCCTTGAGATCGAGGTGGGCGTCGTCGGCGGCGAGGAGGACGGCGTCGTCGCCGAGATCAACGAGAAGCTCTACACCACGCCCGAGGACTACCTGAAGACGGTGGACGCCCTCGGCGCCGGCGAGAAGGGCCGCTACCTGGTCGCGGCGACCTTCGGCAACGTGCACGGCGTCTACAAGCCGGGCAACGTGAAGCTGCGCCCCGAGATCCTCAAGCAGGGCCAGGAGGTCGTGGCCGAGAAGCTGGGCCTGCCGGCCGGCTCCAAGCCGTTCGACCTGGTCTTCCACGGCGGCTCGGGCTCGCTGCTGGAGGAGATCCACGAGGCGGTCTCGTACGGCGTGATCAAGATGAACATCGACACGGACACGCAGTACGCGTTCACCCGTCCGATCGCGGCGCACATGTTCGGCAACTACGACGGCGTGCTGAAGGTGGACGGCGAGGTGGGCAACAAGAAGGCCTACGACCCGCGGTCCTACCTCAAGGCCGCCGAGCAGGGCATGGCCGCCCGCATCGCGCAGGCGTGCGAGCACCTGAAGTCCTCCGGCCGGATGATCGCCGGCTGAGTCTTCGGACCCGCGAACGGCCCCTCCCGTGGTTCGGGAGGGGCCGTTCGGCGTCTCAGCGGCCGTACAGCTCGCAGACCGCGGCGTCCACCATCGCCTCCTGCCCGGCGGCGGCGTCCGGCGCGTGCAGCTTGAACGTGGTCGTCCCCAGCACGGTGACCGTGCGGGTGCCGGTCGCGTCGACGTAGTTGTGGCTGCGGTAACCGGGGAAGCCGCCCGAGTGGCCCCACACCGTGCCGCACGGCGTGTTGATCTCCATCAGGCCCAGGCCGTAGCCGTCGCCGTTGCCCTGCGGCACGGCCTGCTTCATCTCCGCCAGCAGGTGCGCGGGCAGCAAGCGCCCGTCGAACAGGGCGCGCAGGAACTTCGGCCACTCCTCGGCGGTGGAGATCAGGCCGCCCGCGGCCCACGACGCGGACACGTCGACGCCCTCGGTCTGCACGTGGTCGTGCAGCCGCGGACCCGCGAAGCCCTCCCCGACCGGCGTGCCCGGCGGCAGGTACGGGCCGAGGTGCTCGGCGTCGGGCTCGTAGCCGTGGGCGTGCCGGCCCCGGAACCCGGCGGGGTCGCTGAGGTAGGTGTGCTGCATGCCGAGGCGGTCGATGATCCGCTCCCGCACCAGGTCCGCGTAACGCTTGCCGGACACGGCCTCCAGGATCAAGCCGACCGAGATGTAGTTGGTGTTGCTGTAGTTCCAGCGCTCACCGGGCGGGAACAGCGGCGGGTGGTCGAACGCGAGGGCCAGGAGTTCCCGCGGCGTCCAGTGCTTGCTGTCGCGGCCCAGCAGCATGGGCGTCAGGCGCGGGTCGTTGAGGAAGTCGAACAGGCCGCTGGTCTGGTTGAGCAGCATCCGCACGGTGATGCCGTCGGGGATCCGCGGCAGCCACCGGTTGGCCGGGTCGTCCAGGCTCAGCCTGCCCTCGTGGACCTGTTGGAGGACCAGGGTGCCGGTGACGACCTTGGTGTTCGAGGCCATCTTGTACTCGTCGCCCAGGCGCAGCCGGTGGTCGCGGCGGGACCAGGAGTTCTGGCGGACCAGCTCGGTGGTCCGCCGGCCGTCGTCCACCCGCACGGCCACGCCCGGCACGCCGGCGTCGATCCACCGCTGGGCGGCCCGGTGCAGGTCGCCGGTGGTCGTGGTGTCGCCGGTGGACGTGGTCTCGGCGGTGGCGGCGGTGGCGGTGGCGGTGACGAGGCCGAGCACCACGGCCGCGGCCACCACGGCCCGCAGCGGGCGGCGGAAACGTCCACTCATGAAAACAATCCCCCAAGGATCGGTCGTCGTGACACGGACGATCCTCGGGGGATTCCGGGGCGGTCAGAATCAGGCGGCCACCCGGGACCGCAGTGGGGGCAGCCCCACCCCGATCCTGCGGGCCGCCGGACCCGCGGCCGTCCACAGCGCCGCGAGCAGCACGAACGTCACCGCCGCGGACGGGAACAGGATCGGCGGGGCCGCGTCCACCTGCTGCAACGCCCAGATCCCGCCGTAGCCCAGGCCGGTCACCGCCGCCGCGCCGAGCACCGCCGCGACCGGTTCGGGCACGCGGCCCAGGTGCGCCGCGTCCACCGCGAGGCCGACCAGCACCAGGAACAGCGGCACCGTCGAGAGCGGGAAGTCCGCGCCCGCCAGCAACGGCCAGATCAGGCACCGGTACGCGACGTACCCGCCGGCCACGGCCGTCGCGGCCCACCGGCGACCGATGCCGCGCCGCGCCACGACCAGCACCAGCGCGGCGGCGACCAGGCCCCACACCGGGTACACCCAGTCCGGGATGGGCAGCGAGAACCGCACGATCGACTCGCGGTCCACCGGCCGGCCGATCTGGTCGGCGGCGAACTGGAGCAGGATCGGCTCCGCGTACGGGTCGCCGCGGTCCCACGACGCGATCTCCAGCACCCCGTACTCCTGGTGCTGGTTGGGGAACCACATGTTCTCCAGGAAGAAGAACCACAGCGCGGCGAGTCCGAACAGCCGCCACCGGGACGGTTCGGTGTGCTGGGCGAACCCGCGCAGCGCGCCCGCGAGCATGATCGCCGTGCCCAGGTAGAGCAGGGCGTGCGAACCGCTCCAGGACGTGATGTCCAGGCCGTTGACGCGGTGGTTGATCAGGTCGATCGGCAGCGCGACGAGGAAGACGCCGGTGCCCCACTGCATCAGGCGCAGGGCGGTCTTGTCCGCGCCGTAGCCGGTGTAGGTGTGGAAGATCGTCAGGCCGACCACGATCACCGTGCCGACGGTGTTGATCATGTGCGGTGGGGCGAGCTCGTCGCGCAGCCACTTGAAGTGCCAGGCGACGTCCCACGACGACCCGATGAGCTTGAAGAGCAGGCCCCACAGCCAGAGCTTGTAGAGGCCGGCGGCCAGCGCCGGCGGGGTCCGGCGTCCCGGCTCGCCCCGCTCCCAGTACTGGTCGCGGAACCGCGCGACGCGTTCGACAACCCCCGTTTTCACCCGAACATGATGCGTCTCGGTAGGACGGTCGGGAAGCCGGGACCACCCTGGTCTTTACCGATTTGTCCCCTAAGGGTGGTGGCGACCAGCACGTTCGCGGTTTCGTTACCGCTATCGGGTGAGCTTCGTTGCTCTTTTCGGTGTAGCACGGAACAGTGCGGGCCTGAGAGTTCGCTGAGAGCCCGAGGAGTCGTGGATGGGCAAGAAGGTCGTCGCCGGGGTCGTCGTGTCGGCGCTCGTGCTGGCACTGGTCGCTGCCGTGGCCCGCGTATTCCTATCCTGAGCGCATGGACAACCTGCTCGGTCCCGACCCGACGCTGCTCCCCGACCGGCCCGAGGCGCAGGCCGCCGCCGAGGCGGGCACCGACCCGGCCAAGATCGTCCGGGCGTACCCGGACTTCAGCGAGGCGTGGGCGCTGCTCGCCGAACGTGCGCTGCAGACCGGCGACCCGATCGCCGGCTACGCCTTCGCCCGCACCGGCTACCACCGCGGCCTCGACCAACTCCGCCGCGCCGGCTGGAAGGGCTTCGGCCCGGTGCCGTGGTCGCACCGCGCGAACCAGGGCTTCCTGCGGGCGCTCGCGGCGCTGGCCCGGGCCGCCGACGAGATCGGCGAGACGGAGGAGTACGAGCGCTGCAAGAAGTTCCTGACCGACAGCGACCCGGCCGCCCCGGCCGCCCTCGGCCTCGCCTGACGACGGGCCGGGCGCGTGGACGACCGGCGCGCGGGCGACGAACAAGGCCCCTCTCGCGGCGGCTCGACCGGCGGTGACCCGACGCCCGGCGGCACTTCGGGCGGCGGCGGCGCGGCTCGCGGCGGCTCGGCTGGTGCCGGCGGGCGCTCGGCTTCCGGCGGCGCGGCTCGCGGCGGTTCCGGGAGCGGCTCGGGTTCGGGCGGCGCGGCTCGCGGCGGTTCCGGCAGCGGCTCGGGTTCGGGCGGCTCGGCCGGTGGGCGGGTGCGGGCGGAGTTGGGGCGGCGGCTGAAGCGGTGGCAGGGCACGGCGTTGCCGATCCTGCACGCCGCGCTCGCCGCCGGGCTGTCGTGGTTCGTCGCGACCACCGTGGTCGGGCACGCGCACCCCTTCTTCGCGCCCATCGCCGCCGTCGTGTGCCTGGGCGTGTCGCTCGGGCAGCGGCTGCGGCGGGTCGTGGAGCTGGTCGTCGGCGTGTCGGTCGGCGTCGGCGTCGGGGACGTCCTGATCAGCGTGATCGGCTCCGGCCCGTGGCAGATCGCGCTGGTCGTGGCGCTGGCCATGTCCACCGCGGTGCTGCTCGACGGCGGCGCGGTGATCGCGTTGCAGTCCGGCTCCTCGGCCGTGCTGGTCGCGACGCTGCTGCCGCCCAGCGCCGGCGGCGGCCTCGACCGGATGGTGGACGCCCTGGTCGGCGGGCTCGTCGGCCTGGCCGTCGCGGCGCTGCTCCCGGCCAACCCGCTCACCGTCGCGCACCGGCAGGGCAAGGCCGTCTTCGGCGAGCTGGCCACAGCCCTGCGCGGTGTCGCGGACGCGGTGGCCGACGGCGACCCGGTGCAGGCCGCCGGCGTGCTCGCGCGGCTGCGCGACAGCCAGGAAGCCGTGGACGACTTCAAGACCGCCCTCCAGACCGGCGGCGAGATCGCGACCATCGCGCCGATCCGGTGGCGCAAGCGCGGAGACCTGAAGCGCTACGAAGCCGTCGCGGCACCGGTGGACTACGCGTTGCGCAACACCAGGGTGCTGGCCCGACGCGCGCTGGCCGCCTTGCGGGACAACGAGAAGATGCCCGCGGTGCTGCCGGACGTGTTGCGCCAGTACGCGTCCGCGGTCGAGGTGCTGCGGGCGGAGCTGGCCCGGGGCGAGGAGCCGCGACGGGCCCGCGCCGCGGTGCGCGACGCGGCGGCGGTGGCCACGGCCCGGCAGCTGGGCGGGGAGGGGTTCTCCACCAAGGTGGTGCTCGCCCAGGTCCGGTCGGTGGCGGTGGACCTGTTGCAGGCCACCGGGTTGACCCGCGCGGAGGCGGCCGAGGCGCTGCCCCCGTTGAGCCGCAGGAACGAGGGCTGAACCGCCGGGGGCACGGCGAAGCGCCCCCGGCGGATCACCCGAGCGGGCGGTTCAGGACGCCCAACAGGACCTGGTGGACCGCCGCGTGGTCGCGTTGGTCCGCCAACCGGCAGGACGCGCCGGTGATGGCGTACCACTCGTCGGCGCCTTCGTAGCGGACCCTCGCGCGGACCACCCCGTTGGCGAAGGTGGTGCGCAATTCCAGTCGGCCCGTGATCACGCCGACCTCGTCGGTCATCACGCCGCCCGGACCCGCCACGAAAGGAGACGAGTAGTCGGCCATCAGCACCTTCCGAGCATCGACAGCAACGCGGTCTTCTCGGCGGAGTTCACCTTCAAGCCCCACCGGTACTTGGTGTGTACCCACATCTTCGCGTACGTGCACCAGTACGACGTCAGCGGCGGCTTCCACAGCGCCGGGTCCTGGTCGCCCTTGGCCTGGTTGACGTTGTCGGTCACCGCGATCAGCTGCGGGCCGGACAGGTCGTTGGCGAAGGACTGGCGGCGGGACGTGGTCCACGACGACGCGCCCGACCGCCACGCCTCCGCCAGCGGCACGATGTGGTCGATGTCCACGTCCGACGCGACGCTCCAGGTCGCGCCGTCGTACGGGCTGTACCAGCGGCCCGAGGTGGCGGCGCAGTTCGAGTCGGTCACCACGTTCGTGCCGTCGCGCTTGAGGACCGTCTCCCGGGTGTTGCAGGTGCCCGAGACGGTGGTCCAGTGCGGGAACAGGTCGCGCGAGTAGCCGGTCGTGGAGCCTTCGGACGCGACCGTCAGCGCCGCCAGTTCGGAATTCGCCGTGGCGGCGCTGGGGATGTCGGGCGGAGTGGCCTGGGCGGGGGCCGTCAGGCCGAGGGTGAGCGCACCAGCCAGGAGCAGGGTGATCGAAAAACGGGCAGGGTTGTTGACCGTTGACATGATTCCGACCTTCCTAGTTGGAAGCTGTCGGAATCACCTTGGGTCAATTGTCGGACGATCACAATGCTTTTGGGTGACACGCTTGTGGCTTAAGGGAAAACGCTTTGTCAGTGCACTCCGCGAATGAGGCGGAGATCCTCCGTGTGGCGGTACCAGGTCCACTTGTTCATCGGGCGCGGGTGGGCGACGCCGTCCAGGTTCACCTGGACGGGCAGGCACCCGAGTTGGAACGCGCGACCGGCGGTCGTGGTCACCTTCTTGGTGAAGAGGCGCTTGTGGATCACGCTCACCGCGAGGCCCAGCTCGTTGTCCGGCACGACCTCGATGCGGCTCGCCTGCCCGCGCAGCACGACCGTGTCGTCCGCGTAGCCGACCCCGCGCACCGGCCCGAGCGAGCCCTTGCCGACCAGGACGCCGCCGACGTCGTCGCGGACGAGTGACACGCGGTCGGGGTCGCCCGACAGTGCCAGGTCGAGGGCGCGGCCCGGATCGGTCGGCAGGTCCCACAGGCGGGCCACGTCGGAGTCGGGCGAGGAGGGCACGTACGCCACCGCGACCTCGGCCAGGCGCTCGGTGCGCAGCAGGCGCAGGACGACCGCGTTGAGGTCGGCGTCCGTACCGTGGACGATGAGACGTCGGTCACCCAGATCGGCCAGAACCGGGTCTACCTCGGCCTTTCCCGGGCGTGCGGCCACCGGGCGCACCTCGAACCGGTCACCGTCAGTGATCATTGGCGACTGCGAGTTTCCGCAGGCCAACACGATTCCGCGCACGTTCATCTCCTGGTCTACCCTCAACCACCGGCAAGTGACGGCTGGTCCGTCACGCTCTTGACCCGTCGAACCGCTTGGAGTTTCACATGCCGGCCGTAGTGCTGATCGGCGCCCAGTGGGGCGATGAGGGCAAGGGCAAGGCGACCGACCTGCTCGGCGAACGGGTCCAGTGGGTCGTCCGCTACCAGGGTGGCAACAACGCCGGGCACACCGTCGTGCTGCCCGACGGCAAGAAGTTCGCCCTGCACCTCATCCCCTCCGGCATCCTCACGCCCGGCGTGACCAGCGTCATCGGCAACGGTGTCGTGGTGGACCCCGGCGTGCTGCTGGAGGAGTTGGACGGCCTGGAGAAGCAGGGCGTGGACACCTCGCGCCTGCTGGTCTCCGCCGACGCGCACTTGATCATGCCCTACCACGTGGCGATCGATAAGGTCACCGAGCGGTACCTGGGCAAGGCCAAGATCGGCACCACCGGCCGCGGCATCGGCCCGTGCTACCAGGACAAGATCGCCCGCGTCGGCGTCCGCGCGCAGGACCTGCTGGACGAGAAGATCCTGCGGCAGAAGGTCGAGGCCGCCCTGGACTTCAAGAACCAGGTGCTGGTCAAGGTCTACAACCGCAAGGCGCTGGACCCCGAGCAGGTCGTGGACGCGGTGCTGGAGCACGGCGCGAAGTTCACCGACCGCATCGCCGACACCCGCCTGCTGCTCAACAACGCCCTGGAGCGGGGCGAGACGGTGCTGCTGGAGGGCTCGCAGGGCACCCTGCTCGACGTCGACCACGGCACCTACCCGTTCGTCACGTCGTCCAACCCGACCTCGGGCGGCGCGAGCGCGGGCTCGGGCATCGGCCCCACCCGGATCACCACCGTGATCGGCATCCTCAAGGCCTACACCACGCGCGTCGGCTCCGGTCCGTTCCCGACCGAGCTGAACGACGACATGGGCGAGCACCTGCGCAAGACCGGCGGCGAGTTCGGCGTCACCACGGGCCGCTCCCGGCGCACCGGCTGGTTCGACGCCGTGATCGCCCGCTACGCCTCGCGGGTCAACGGCATCACCGACTACTTCCTCACCAAGCTCGACGTGCTGTCCGGCCTGGAGAAGGTGCCGGTGTGCGTGGGCTACACGATCGACGGCGAGCGCGTCGACGAGATGCCGATGACGCAGACCGACGTGCACCACGCCGTGCCGGTGTACGAGGAGCTGCCGGGCTGGTTCGAGGACATCAGCCACTGCCGCACGTTCGAGGAGCTGCCCGCCAACGCGCGCGCCTACGTCGAGCACCTGGAGTCCATCTCGGGCGCCCGGATCTCGGCGATCGGCGTGGGCCCGGGCCGCGACCAGACGATCGTGCGCCACGACATGCTGGCCTGACCCGGCCCGGTTCTGCCGCGGACAGAGCCTTTGTCACCATCCGGGACGCGTTGACGCCTCCCGGCGGGACGCCGAAAACCCGGGTTTTCGCCGGTCTCGCCGGGAGGTTCGTCGTGTCGGTGGTCCTGCACTGGTTCCTGCCCACGTCCGGCGACGGCCGCACGGTCGTCGAGCGCTTCCACGCCAACCGGGCCCAGGGCGGTCCCGCGCCGCGCGACGCGGGGATCGACCACCTGGAGCAGGTCGCGGTCGCGGCCGAGCGCAACGGGTTCGAGGGCGCGCTCACGCCCACCGGCACGTGGTGCGAGGACGCCTGGCTCACCAGGGCGGCGCTGATCGCCCGCACCCGGCGGCTGAAGTTCCCGGTCGCGTTCCGGCCGGGGGTGATCTCGCCCACGCTCGCCGCCCAGATCGAGCCGGTCGACTTCGCGGGCGAGCACTACGGCCTACTGGTTCGGCGAAGGGGTCCGGCCGGAGTTGGCGCGGCGCGGCCTGCTCGGGGTCGGGCAGGCCGCGCCGGTGCTCACGCCGGCCGGCTGAACCGGGCGCGGCGGGTCGAACCCGGTCAGCGGGCCGCGCGGGCCTCGACGGCGGTGTCCGGGTTGTCGGCGAACACGCCGTCCAGGCCGGTGGCGTAGAACTTCGCGTACTCCTCGAACGCGCGGCCGTACGCGGCCGGGTCTGTCGAGGTGCGGAAGTCGGCCGGCAGGAACGTGTTCTCGTTGCGGAACGTCCAGGCGTGCACGATCAGGCCGCGGGTGTGGGCGTCGCGGACCAGCGTGGTCGGGGACTGGAGGAAGCCCTGCGCGTTGCGGGGGATGATCCGGTCCTTGGCCGCGCCGACGCCGTGGGCGTAGGTGCGGATCTCGCGCAGGCCGTCCGGCGTGACCAGGTCGCTGTAGGTGCGCTTGTCACCGGCCTTGACGAAGTCGTACGGCGCGCCGGAGGAGTTGACCAGCTGGACCAGCGGGACGCGCAGGGACTTGCGCAGCTCCTTGAGGTTGGCCACCTCGAACGACTGCACGTACACCTTGGCGTTGTGCCGGTTGAGGCCGTTGCGGTTGAGCACGTCGACCAGCTTGGGCTCCAGGGCGAGGCCGATGTCCTGGAAGTAGGTCGGGTGCTTGGTCTCCGGGTAGATGCCGATGTCCCGGCCCAGCTCGCGGGACAGGCGGCGGGAGAGGTCGATGACCTCCTGCAGCGTCGGCACCTGGTAGCGGCCGTCGTAGAGCGTGTTGCGCGGGCGGATCTCCGGGATGCGTTCCTTGGCGCGCAACGTCTTCAGCTCGGCGAGGGTGAAGTCCTCGGTGAACCAGCCGGTGATCGACGCGCCGTCGATGACCTTGGTGGTCTTGCGGCCCGCGAACTCCGGCTTGCCGGCGACGTCGGTGGTGCCGCCGATCTCGTTCTCGTGCCGGGCGACCAGCACACCGTCCTTGGTGGACACCAGGTCGGGCTCGACGTAGTCCGCGCCCATGCGCGCCGCCAGCTCGTACGCCGCGAGCGTGTGCTCCGGGCGGTAGCCCGACGCGCCGCGGTGACCGATGACGATCGGCCCCTTCGGCTTGTGCGCCCCGGCCACGTCGTTCTGCGCCGACGCCGACGACACGGTCACCACCCCGGCCACCGCGAGCGCCGCGAGCGCCGCCCCGACGATCCTCGTCCGCACCATCGCCGACCTCCCTGTTCGCGAACCCAGACGCGGCGCAGCCTCGTTGCGCACCGCGACCTCCCGGTCACCGTAGGGTGAAGGGCAGGCGGCGTCACGGTGAATGCGTGGTGGGTCGTCACTCTCGGGACATGGCCGCTTCCTCCAGGTCCAACTCGCGCAGCACGCGGAACAGGACCTCGTCGTCGATCCGCCCGCTGTCCCGGGCCTCGATGAAGACCTCGCGCTCGGCCTCCAGCATCGTGCGGCGCAGCCGGCGGTAGGACGCGGCCGGGCTTTCCTCCTCCTGGCGGCCCAGGCGTTCCCAGGCCGCGTTGCCGCGGTGCTCGGCCAGCACGCGCAGCCGTTCGACGATGTGGTCGGGCGTGCGGTCGCCCTCGTCGACCAGCTCGTCCAGGCGGTTCACGGCGGCCTGGGCGGCGGCGTGCTGCACCTGGGCCTCCGCGAGGGCGTCCGCGCGCTCCTCGTCGCCCCGGACGCCCAACTTCCGGATGACCCACGGCAGGGTGAGGCCTTGCAGCAGCAGCGTCCCGACGGTCACGACGAACGCGCAGAACACGATCACGTCCCGACCGGGCAGGTCGAGCGGCAACGCGGACGCGGCGGCCAACGACACCACACCCCGCATCCCCGCCCACGACAACACGGTGATGCCGCGCCACCCGGGCGCTTTCTCGCGGGCGCGGATGCGCTTGGAGAGGAAGCGCGGGATGTACGCGGCCGGGTACATCCACACGAACCGCACCAGGATCGTGGCCGCCAGGATCCAGGCGGCGGCGACGACCAACCCGGTGGTCACGTCCACGTCGGCCACCGTCGTCTTGAGCTGGAGGCCGATCAACGCGAAGACGAACGACTCCAGCAGCACGTCGACCGACCGCCACACGGCCGTGTCCTGGAGGCGCGTGTAGTACGAGCTGCGCGGCGCGTAGTGGCCGATGTAGAGCCCGGCGACCACGACGGCGAGCACGCCGGACGAGCCGAGTTCCTCCGCGAACAGGTACGCGCCGAACGGCACCAGCATCCCCAGCGCGCTCTCCATCACGCCGTCGTCCAGCCGGGTCCGGATCCACCGGACCCCCATCCCGATGGCCAACCCGATGACCACACCGCCGCCCGCGCCGATCACGAACGTCCGCAGCCCGTCGACCCAGGTGGCCGTGACCCCGAGCGTCGCCGCCACCGCGACCTTGTAGACGGTCAGCGCGGTGGCGTCGTTGATCAGGCTCTCCCCGGTCAGCAACGTCATCGTCCGTCGCGGCAGGTTGAGCCGCCGCCCGATCGCGACGGCGGCCACGGCGTCCGGCGGCGCGACCACCGCGCCCAGGACCAGCGCGGCCGGGACGGACAGCTCCGGCAGGACGAGGTGCGCGACCCACCCGACGCCGATCGTCGTGGCGATCACCAGGCCGACGGCGAGCAGCCCGATGGGCCGGAGGTTGGCCCGGATGTTGTGATACGAGCTGTCCAGCGCCGCCGAGTAGAGCAGCGGGGGCAGGACCAGCACGAGGATCAACTCGGGTTCGAGCGCGAACTCCGGCAACCCGGGGATGAACGACACCGCGAGCCCGGCGGCGACCAGGACGAGCGGCGCCGACCACCCGAGCCGCTTGGCGGCGGCGGTGACCAGCAGGGCGCCGACGAGGAGGAGCAGGAGTTCCGGTCCGTGCATGGCGCAATCTTGCGTGATGATGGCCCGCATGACCTGTCCTCACCTCGCCACGCTGCCCCAGACGGTGTCCCCGGACACGACGGAGGGCTGCGCGGACTGCCTGTCGTCGGGCGAACACAACTGGGCCCACCTGCGGATGTGCCTGACGTGCGGGCACGTGGCGTGCTGCGACTCCAGCCCGAGGCGACACGCGACGGCCCACTTCCACGCGGAGGGCCACCCGGTGATGAAGTCGTTCGAGCCCGGCGAGGACTGGCGCTGGTGCTATGAGGACGGCCGAGTGGTCTAGTCCGGTTGGGACAACCGGTCCTCAGTTTTCACCGTCACGCCTCCCGGAATCGTCCGACCGTCTCATCGAAACCCGTCGGACGGCCTCACGCCATCCCTTTCGCGCCGCAGAGCAGGCTTCCCGGCTGCCCGGTCGCGCGCTTTTCGCCGCGCAGCGGCAAGTCTTTCGCCGCGCTCCGCGCGGCGGGTTGGCCACCAACCACGGGAGGGGCCTCGTGTTCCCCACCGTATGACCTGCCCGAAGGGCTACCGCACTTTCCGGGGGTTGGACTCAAAAGTTTTTGCGAGGGACGAGCAAAAAGTTTTCAGGCCAACCCCCGGAAAGTGTGGTTGGCTCCGCCAGGTCATGCGGTGGGGAACACGACGCCCTTCCCTCCCCACTGGAGGCCTCCCGGCCCGCTTGTGATCTTGAGAGCGCGCCAGCGCGTTGACCAGCGCGAAGCGCGTCCGGCTTGGGAAGCGAAGCGCTGGGTTCGAAGAGCCCGAAAAGCTTAAAAGAGCCTCGCCGGCGGGCAGGCCGCCAAAGATGACACAAAAGCAAAAGAAAGAGCGGGGGCTTCTTGCCCGTGCCATCTCCGCATGGCCTGGCGGAGCCAACCACACTTTGCCGGGGTTGGTCGAAAAACTTTTGCTCGTTCCTCGCAAAACTTTTTGGCCCAACCCCGGCAAAGTGCGGTAGCCCTTCGGGCAGGCCATACGGAGATGACACGAGCAAGAAGCCCGGGTTGGGTTGTGACCTGGCGGAGGCCCGTGATCGCGCTTCGCGCGAAGAAGTGCTCGCGTGGGTGGGGATGGGGTGTGGTCCGGGGTGTGAGGGGGGCTGGCGACGGTCTTTACAGTCCCTTTAGATGGTGGGTCTATGGCTGTGAGAGCGACCACAAGTAGCTTCTGGAGCGCATGATCCCTGCGCGACACGAAGGAGTGCGCGTGTCGACGAAGCCACAGGCTGATGTCGCCGAACTGATCGCCGAGTACGACGAGGAACGGCCCTCGCGGTCGTTGTCGCGGCGGTGGGAGTTGGGCATCTGGGTCGCCGGGTTGTCGGTGGCCCTGTTGGTGCTCAAGCAGGTGTTCTGGCCGTTCGCCAAGGGCGGGCAGTACTACCTGGTGATCTTCCTCGCCGTCACGTTGCCGCTGGTGTTCCTCTGCTACCGGCCGCGCAAGGGTGGGGCCGACGACCCCGGGCCGGTGGACTGGACGCTCGCCGTGCTGGCGTTCGCGGTCGGGGCGTACCCGTTGTTCGGCGGGTTCGACGCGTTCCTCGACCGGCAGGGGCAGTTGACCGACCTCGACGTCGTCGCCGGGTCGGTCCTGCTGCTCCTGATCCTCGAAGCATGCCGGCGGACCACCGGGTGGGTGCTGCCGCTGGTGTGCGTCGGGTTCGTCGCGTTCGCCTACTACGGCGGGTACCTGCCGCCCGCGTGGGCGATCTCGCACGCCGGTGTGGACTTCGCGCAGATCATCAACGGGTTCTACAACGACGCGACCGGGTTCTACGGGACGCCGTTGGACGTGGCCGCCACCTACATCGTGCTGTTCACGATCTACGGCGCCGTGCTCAACGCGTCCGGGGCCGGGACGTTCTTCGTGGACATCAGCTTCTCGGCGTTCCGCAAGTCGCGGACCGCGCCGGGGCGCACCGCCGCCACCGCCGGGTTCCTGCTGGGGACCGTGTCCGGGTCGGGCACGGCCACGACCGTCTCGTTGGGCGCGGTCACCTGGCCGATGCTCAAGAAGGCCGGTTACCCGAAGGAGAGCGCGGGCGGGTTGCTGGCCGCGTCGGGCATCGGGGCGATCCTGTCGCCGCCCACGCTGGGCGCGGCGGCGTTCATCATCGCCGAGTACCTGGAGGCCTCGTACCTGCAGGTGCTGATCTGGGCGATCCTGCCGACCCTCCTGTACTACCTGGGCATCGCCCTCGCCGTGGAGATCGACGCGCGGCGGTTCGGGGCGAAGCCCGTGGACATCGACGCGCCCAGCCCGTGGGTGCTGCTCAAGCGCGGCGGGTACCACTTCCTGTCGCTCGGGGTGATCGTCGTCTTCCTCGCGCTGGACATCCCGGTCTACTCGGCCGTGGTGTACGCGTCGGGGGTCGCGGCTTTGTTCGCGTTGATCGCGCACAAGGGGGATGTCCGTACCTGGGGGCGGACCATCCTCGACGCGCTGTCCACCGGGGTGCGCGGCGCGCTGCCGGTGATCGCGGTGTGCGCGGCGGCCGGCGTGATCACCTCGACCATCACCAAGACCGGCCTGGGGCAGGAACTGGCCTCCGCGCTGGTCGACATCGCCGGTCTGATCTCGTCCAACCCGTCGGTCGTGCTGTTCGTGACCGTCGTGCTGGCCGCGGTCGCGGTGAGCGTGCTCGGGCTCGCCGTGCCGGTGACCGCGTCCTTCATCATCTCGTGGGTCGTGATCGGGCCCGCGCTGGTGGAGCTGGGCGTGGCCCGCGAAGAGACCGCGATGTTCATCTTCTACTACGCGGTGCTGTCCGAGGTGACGCCGCCGACGGCGCTCGCCGCGGTGGCCGCCGCCGCCATCACCGGCGGCGACGTCATGAAGACGATGTGGCGGACGTGGAAGTACACGCTGCCCGCGTTCCTCGTGCCGCTCGCGTTCGTGTTGACCGACGACGGCGCGGCCCTGCTGCTGCGCGCGTCGGCGCTGGACTCGCTCTGGGTCTTCGCCGCCTCGGCGCTGGGGGTCGCGGCGCTCGCCGTGGTCACCGGCGGGTGGCTCGTCCACCAGGCGGCCTGGCCCGAGCGGTTGCTGTGCATTCCCGCCGCCATCGCCCTGCTCTACCTGCAACCGGTCACGATCGCCGTCGGCGTCGGGTTCCTCGTCGCCGCGGTGGCCGTGCACCTGCTCCTGCCGAAGATGCGAAAGGAACACCATGCGTAGCTGGAAGGTCCCCGTCGCCGTCCTGGCGGTGGCGCTCGTCGCCGCCGGTTGTGGCGGCAAGCGCGAGGCCGCGGACACCGGCTCCGGCACCGCGGCGTGCGAGGCGGCCGACGGCCGGATCACCATCGCGACCGGCAACTCCGGCGGCGTCTACTACGTCGTCGGCGGCGGCCTGGCCAAGCTGATCAGCGACAACACCAAGCTCAAGGCCACCGCGGCCGAGACCGGCGCGTCGGTGCAGAACATCCAGCAGCTGGTCGCGGGCGACTACGACATGGCGTTCTCGCTGGCCGACACCGCCGCGGACGCCGTGAGCGGGAAGGGCGCGTTCGACGGGAAGCCGCAGAAGGTCCAGGCGCTGACCCGCCTGTACCCGAACTACACGCAGGTGCTGGTGCGCGCGTCCAGCGGCATCAACTCGATCGCCGACATGAAGGGCAAGCGGATCTCCACCGGCTCGCCCAAGTCCGGCACCGAGGTGATCTCCAACCGCCTGTTCACCGCCGCCGGCCTCGACCCGGAGAAGGACGTCCAGGCGCAGCGCCTCGACCTGGCCAAGACCGCGGACGGCATGAAGGACGGCAGCCTGGACGGCCTGATCTGGTCCGGCGGCCTGCCCACCGCGCAGATCACCGACATCACCACGTCGCTGAAGGACCAGGTCAAGTTCCTCGACATCACCCCGCAGCTGCAGAAGCTGAAGGAGATCAACTCGGTCTACGACAAGGGCACCATCCCGGCCGCCACCTACGGGCAGCCGGCGGACATCCCGACCGTCGTCGTGCCGAACCTGCTGCTGGTGAAGGCCGACTTCCCGGACGCCAACGCGTGCGCCATCACCAAGCTCGTCTTCGACAAGAAGGCGGACCTGGAGAAGGTCCACCCGGCGGCCAAGGACATCATCAAGGAGAAGGCCGCGATGACCGACCCGGTGCCGCTGCACGCGGGTTCCCTGGACGCGTTCGGCGGCTGACCCGCCGCGTCATCTAGGCTGGCCCACCGTGCGTGTCCTGGTCATCGGGTCCGGCGCCCGTGAACATGCCCTTGTCCTCGCCCTGTCGCGCGACCCGGCGGTCGTCGCGCTGGCCTGCGCGCCCGGCAACGCCGGGATCGCGGGCGCGGCCGAGACCTACGGCGTCGACGTGGGCGATCCGGCGGCGGTCGCCGCGTTGGCCAAGGAGTGGAACGCCGACCTGGTCGTGGTCGGGCCGGAGCAGCCCCTGGTGGCGGGTGCGGCGGACGCCGTGCGCGCCGCCGGGATCCCCTGCTTCGGCCCGTCCGCCGCGGCGGCCCGCATCGAGGGCTCCAAGGCGTTCGCGAAGGACGTCATGCAGGCGGCCGGGGTGCCCACGGCCACGTCCGAGGTCGTGGACAACCCGGCCCGCCTGGACGCCGCCCTGACCCACTTCGGCCCGCGCTGGGTGGTCAAGGACGACGGCCTGGCGGCCGGCAAGGGCGTGGTGGTCACCTCCGACCGCGACACGGCCCGCGCCCACGCCATGACCCTGCTCGACCACGGCCACCCGGTGCTGCTGGAGTCCTTCCTGGACGGCCCCGAGGTGTCCCTGTTCTGCCTGACCGACGGCGTGTCGGTGGTGCCGCTGCTGCCCGCGCAGGACTTCAAGCGCGTGGGCGACGGCGACTCGGGCCCCAACACCGGCGGCATGGGCGCCTACGCGCCACTGCCCTGGGCCCCCGCCGACCTGGTGGACACGATCGTGTCGACGTGCGTGCAGCCCGTGGTCGACGAACTGGCGCGCCGCGGCACCCCGTTCACCGGCCTGCTGTACGCGGGCCTGGCCCTGACCTCGACCGGACCGCAGGTCATCGAGTTCAACTGCCGCTTCGGCGACCCGGAGACCCAGGCCGTGCTGGCGCTGCTCAAAACCCCGCTGGCCGGCCTGTTCCTGGCGGCTTCGACGGGCGCGCTGTCGGGCGTGGGCGCGCTGGAGTGGTCCGAGGGCTACGCGGTGACGGTCGTCCTGGCCGCCGAGGGCTACCCGGGCCGGCCGCGCACGGGCGACGTCGTGACGGGCGGCGAGGCGGAGGGCGTCCTGCACGCCGGCACCCGCCGTCGGGAGGACGGCGCGGTGGTCTCGACGGGCGGCCGCGTGCTGTCCGTGGTCGGCACCGGCGACACCCTGGCCGACGCCCGAACCGACGCCTACCGCCGAGTCTCCGCCGTCCACCTGACCGGCTCCCACCACCGCACCGACATCGCGTTGCGCGCGGCGAACGGCGAGATCGAGGTCCCGTAACCCAGGTGTTGGCCCCGGCCCCGCGCTCTTTCGTGTGCGGGGCCTCGACCATGCCCACGATCGGCCCGGAACCGGACGGCGGTCGAGTTCGTCCAACCTCAGACCCGGCTCACGCGCACGTTGGTAGCCTGCGAACCGGGACCGATCCGTTACCGACCGTACGGGGGATGGACGTCGTGGTGGAGGAGAACGGCCTACTGGGAGCCGTCGCCGGCGTGGGTGGAGCCATCGGGCGTGCGGTCGGCGACATGTTCGCGGCGGAGAAGCGGCTCAACGACACCCTGGCCGGCGCGCCGGGCGGCAGCACGCACTTCAAGGTCGACAAGGACGACGTCCTGGCCATGGGCAAGGTCATCCAGGACCAGGTGTCCCTCCTCCAGCTCGCCTACGCCAAGGCGCTGAGCGGCATGCGGATCAACCTCAACGGCATGGACGAGGTGAACGCGGACATCGCCGAGGCGTGGAACGACCGGCTGCTCCAGCACCCGGAGTCGTACGCGGCCCGCGTGGACGAGTACATCACCAGCCTGAGCGGCCTCGCCGAGCAGCTCCGCAAGGTGGCCGAGCAGTACGGCTTCACCGAAGAAGAGATCAACACCGCGATGGGGGCCGCTGGTGCGCCTCGTTAAGTGGAGCGCCGTGGTGGCGCTCTCGGCCCTGACGCTCGCCGGTTGCGTCTCCACCGGTCAGGTCGGCACCCCGACTCCCGCGACCACGACGGCGGGCTCCAAGACGTCGACCTCGGCGACGTCCGCGCCCTCCGACCGCCCGAAGGACATCAAGCTCGACGGCCTCGATCCGTGCAAGGCCCTCAGCGCGAACGACCAGAAGCAACTCGGCACGGTGGTCACGCAGCCCGACCAGTCGGACGTGGTCGAGGGTGTGAAGTCGCCGGCCTGCACGTTCCTGACCGGCCCCGGCGCCTCCAAGGTGTACTCGTACGCGGTGCACCTGGTGACCGGCAAGGGCATCGACTACTGGAACTCGGCGGGCAACCTCGACATCGCCGAGAAGAAGGTCGCCGGCTTCCCCGCCAAGCAGGTCACCTTCAAGGGCACCAGTTCCGTGGACTGCTCGGTGGCGGTCGACGTCGCCGACGGCCAGCAGGTCTTCGTGCAGTTCCTGCCGATCGGCCGCGACACCACGCAGGACGTCATGTGCCAGAACGCCGCCAAGGGCGCCGAGTTGGCGCTCGCGACCTTGCAGACCTTGAAGTGAGGGGGACACCGTGACCGACTTCAAGCAGCTCAAGGACCACCGGTTCCAGGGCCTCGACAACCCCGGCCTCATGTCGCTGGTGCAGCAGTTCACGCAGAGCAACGCGGCCGAGCGGTTCAGCCGGGCCTCGCAGGCGCTGCGCGAGCTCGCGGCGAGCCTGGAATCCGTCGACAACACCATCCGGGGCCTGTTGGCCCCCATGGGCCACTCGTGGCAGGGCGCCGCGGGCGATACCGGTCACGAGAAGGTGAGCTACACCGCCGAGGTGGCCACTTCCGGCACCGAAGCCGGTGAGCAGAACTCCAAGGCGACCGCCGTTCAAGGTGACGCCTACAGCGACTCCCGCAACGGCATGCCCGACGCGTCCAAGCTCGCCGGTGACACCGAGACCAGCTTCTGGGACGACGCCGGTGGCTTCTTCGGTTACGAGACCGACCACGCCAAAGAGGTCAAGGAGACCCAGGCCGCGCGTGAGCAGGTCATCCGCGGGTTCGACCAGTACGTCGATGCCAGTCGGGACTCGCTGAACCAGTACCAGGGCATGAACAAGCCGCCCTCGTTCGAGGTCACCACCGCCTCCAGCGCCGTGGCCACGCCCGTCGCCCAAGTGCAGCAGCCCGGTGGCGGGATCAGCCAGGTGCCCGGTGGGGTGCCGGGTGGGCTGCCCGGGGGGACGCCGCAGGTGCCCGGTGGCGGCCAGGTGCCCGTTCCGCCGCAGTTGCCGGGCGGGTCCACCGGGGTGCTGCCGCCGACGACTTCCGTGCCCACGCCCGGCGCCTCGCCGGTGTTGCCGGGCAAGGTCGGGTCCTCCAACCTCGGGCTCGGGCTCGGGTTGGGGCTCGCCGCCGGGGCTACGTTGACCGGGCTCGCGGCCACCGCCAAGGGGGCCCGGGTCGTGCGCAACCCGTCCGCGCCGGTCCCGCCCGGTGGTGGCGGCAAGCCGGACGGCGGGAAGGCGCCCGCGGGTGGCAAGCCGGCCGTGCCCGGGATGCCGGGTGGCGTGCCCGGGGCGAGCGGGTTGGCCGGGAAGGCCGGGATCTCCGCGACCATCGGGGCCATCGACCCCGACGAGCGCGTGCCGGGCAACCGGGGTGCCGCCGGCGCCGCGGGCAAGGCCGGGGCCGGGTCGATGATGCAGGCCGCCGCCTCGCCGCGCGGCAAGGACGGCGAGGAGGACGCGGAGCACATCCGCAAGTACGGCGTGGACTCCGACGACGTCTTCGGTGACGAGCGCATGGTCGTGCAGCAGGTCATCGGCGACGAGCCCGAGAAGAAGTGAGCGGCACGGTCGTCCTGTCCACGCTGGAGTTCGACGTCGCGTGGGAGGCCGAACGGCACCAGCGGCGCAACGTCGCCCTCGACGTGCCCAGTCCCGGTGTCACGCACACCGAGCGGGCGCGGTTCGTGGAGCAGGCGTGGGGGTCGCTGGAGCAGCGCGGGCTGGCCGGCGGGGGCCGGCTCGTCCCCGAGCTGGCGGACACCTTCGCCCTGCTCGCCAACCCGCAGGTCGCGGTGGACATCTGGATCTGGGTGGACCGCCGCAAGATCAAGGGGCTGGCCGCCGCCTCGGGTGAGGAGGCCGTCCTCGCGGTCGTGGACGGCGACGAGGTGTGGCTGATCGAGGCCCGCGCCAGCGCGCTGGCCGAGGCGGCCGTGTCCGTCACCGGCGAGATGCCCGCGGGCCGCGGCCGGTCCATCAGCCTGCCCAACGACGTGCTGCGCGCCGCGTCCGACGAGGCCGGGCGCAACGCCGAGAAGCTCGTGCTCGCCCTGGAACGGCACGGGTTGCCGCTCAGCGACGCGCAGGAGCTGGCGGGCATGTGCGACGGCATGAGCACGCGCGGCCAGTTCGGCGCGGAACGGGCCCAGCCCGGCGGTCCGCCGGTCCGGGCGCGCCGCGTCGTCGCCTGGCACGACACCCCGACCGGCCGCTACCTGCACCTCGTCCGCCCCAGCTCGGACGGCCGCGACTGGTCCACGATCACCCCGATCGACAACGCCCGCCTCGCCACCTGCGTGTGGGAGCTGGTCGACGAGGTCTGACGGGAACCCGCGCGGCGGTCACCGCGTCAACTCCCCTGCGGGCACCACGGCCCGCCGTCAGCCGGGAGTGACGTCTGGTGACCACCGCGACGATGAGCGCCGCCGCGTTCCGCACCGCCTGGGACCACCTCGACCTCGGCGCGATGCCGATCGTCCTGCACGTGGCGGACGACCCCGCGCCGTGGACCGACCTGACCGCCGCCGGCCTCGCGCGCGGCGCGGAGCTCGACCCGTGGCTGGGGGCGGCGTTCAAGCTGCTCGCCAACCCGCCGCGCGCGGCGGACCTGAGACTCGGCTTCGGCAGCACGGCGGTGCGCGCGCTGGCCGCGTCCGCGGGCAACGGGACCGTGCTGGCCGTCCTGACCGGCGACGTCGTGACCGTGCGCGAACTGGCGTCGGACCTGGCGTCGGCCCTGGTCGGGCTGTTGCCGGTGCTGGGCGGCGGGCACGTCGGCGGCGCGGACCTGCGGGGTCGCTTCGGCGCGGCCGTGCTGGACGCGGAGGGCCACCGCAGGCGGTCGGCGGACGTCGTGGACTTCCACGGCCCGACCGACCCGGCGGCGCTGCGCTTCGCGGTGACCGCGCTGCTGGATGAACTCTCGTCATAACGGGGGTGCGCTCGCGGTCGATTCCCTAGAGTGTGGAAAATGGCGGTCGCGAAGTTCAACGCCGAGGCGATGGAGCAGTGCCGGAGCACGGTGGGTGCGCAAGCCGGACGATTCGGTGCCGTGGGTGACGGGTTCTCCGGCCATTACGCCGATCCGGGCATCTTCGGCAAGCTGGCGAATTCGGGTGGACTTTCCTCGGCCGCCGCCGAACTGGACACGCGGGCGGGGGCGGAATTCGCCGCCGCCGAGGCGCTGTTGGGCAAGGTGGAGCGGGCGCTGGATGCGGTGCAGTCGTCCGTGGTCGACGTGGAGGACGTCACCGCGTCCTCGTTCCGGGCGGTGTGACGTGAGTGCGTTCGACGAGGTGGCGGGTCTGCCGGGTGGGGCGGGACTGGCCGCGTTGGCCGACCGGGTGGAGACCGCCCGGCCCGAGGCGGTTCGCGAGATCGCGGCGCGGTGGAAACAGGCCGCCGCGGCCGGTGGCGATTCGGGCAATGCGGTCAAGCAGGCCGTTGTCGGGCTGGACGGCGCCTGGGAAGGCGGGTCCGCCGATGGCTTTGTCGCCTACATGGGCGAATTCGCGCGGTGCGGGACGGCGTTGACCGAAGCGTTGACCGCGGCGGCGGGTGATCTCGAATCCGTGGCGACGGCGTTGGAATCGGCGAAGTCGTCGGTCGAGCGCATTTGTGAGGACCTGCTCAGCCGGGTGCGGCGGTTGCGGCAGCAGGCGCACGGGATGCCGCCGGAGGACGTGGACAGCGCGATCCGCGGGATGTGCGCGGAGGCGGAGGGCGACGCCGGGCCGGTGATCGCGCAGGCGGAGCAGGCGTTGAGCGGGGCGTTGGGGGCGTTGAAGGGGCGGGCCGGGTCGATCACGCCTGCCTTCTCGACCATGGCGGACCCCGGCACGCAGGCCTTCGTGCCCGCGCCGGGCCGGCCGGTGGAGTGGAGCCCGACGCCCGAGCCGGAGACCAGGCCCGCGCAGGCCGACCCGACGCCGTCCGACCCGGGCGGGTCCGGCGGGTCGAGCGGGTCCGGCGGCTCGGGTGGGTCCGGTGGCGGGGTGGGTGGCGGCGGGATGGGTGGTCTGGGGCCGTCGGGTGGGCCGCCGGCCAGTGGTCCGCCGCCGGGCAACGTCGAGCAGTGGATCCGGGAGGCGATCAAGATCCTCCAGGCCAACGGCATCCCGGTGACGGAGGAGAACATCGACGAGATCTGGACGATCATCCAGAAGGAGTCCGGCGGGAACCCGCACGCGATCAACGACTGGGACTCGAACGCCGCGAAGGGGACGCCGTCGAAGGGCCTGATGCAGTGCATCGACCCGACGTTCCAGGCGCACAAGCTGCCGGGTCACGACGACATCTGGAACCCGGTGGACAACATCATCGCCGGTGTCCGGTACACGTTCTCGCGCTACGGCGGGTTCGAGGGGCACCCGGGGCTGAAGTCGATGGCGTCGGGCGGCGGGTACCAGGGCTACTAGCGCGGATTAGCCTGTGGCCATGTTGGGTGTAGCCGCTCGGGCCGATGTGCCGCCGTTCCACGTCATGGACATCGTGTCCGCCGCCGCCCAGCGGCAGCGGACGCACGGGGACGTCGTGTCGCTCGCCGCCGGGCAGCCGTCCAGTCCCGCGCCCGAGCCGGTGCTGCGGGCCGCCGAGCACGCGTTGCGGCACAGCCCGCTCGGGTACACCGAGCAGCTCGGCACCCTCGAACTGCGGACCGCGCTCGCCGGGCACTACCGCCGCCGGTACGACCTCGACGTCACCGCCGACGACGTCGTCGTCACGACCGGCTCGTCCGGCGCGTTCCTGCTGGCCTTCCTGTCCGCGTTCGACAGCGGCGCGCGGGTGGCGCTCGCCCGGCCCGGCTACCCCGCCTACCGGAACATCCTGCGGGCCCTGGGCTGCGAGGTCGTCGAGCTGCCGTGCGGGCCGGAGACGCGGTTCCAGCCGACCACCGAGGTGCTCGACGCCGCTGGACCGCTGGACGGGCTGGTCGTGGCCAGTCCCGCCAACCCGACCGGCACCGTGCTCAGCCCCGCCGAGCTGGCCGCCCTCGCGACCTGGTGCACCGCCCGCGGCACCCGGCTGATCAGCGACGAGATCTACCACGGCATCAGCTACGGCACGCCCCTGGCCTGCGCGTGGGAGACCTCCCGCGACTCGGTCGTCGTGAACTCGTTCTCCAAGGCCTTCGCCATGACCGGCTGGCGGCTGGGCTGGATGCTCATGCCGCCGGACCTGCGCGACGCCGCCGACCGGCTCACCGGCAACTTCACCTTGTGCCCGCCGGCCCTGGCCCAGCACGCGGCCGTGCAGGCGTTCACGCCGGAGTCCTACGAGTACACCGCCTCGCTGGTCGACGGGTACCGGCACAACCGGGACGTCCTCCTCGCCGGCCTGCACGACCTGGGCATCACCCGGATCGCCCCGGCGGACGGCGCGTTCTACGCCTACGCCGACGTGTCGCACCTGACCGACGACTCGATGGCGTTCTGCCGCCGGCTGCTCGCCGACACCGGCGTGGCGATCGTCCCCGGCATCGACTTCGACCCCGTGCACGGCCACGAGTTCGTCCGGTTCTCGTTCGCCGGCAGCGCGCAGGACATGGACGAGGCGCTGCGCCGGCTCAAGGCGTGGCTGTAGCGCGGAACTCCCAGGTCAGCCCGCCCGTTGTCCCGGGCATGGTCAAGATAATCCTGTGGCTGCTCGCGATCTGGGTCGCGCTGAGCCTGGTGGGCGCGGTCGTGAAGGGCTTGTTCTGGCTCGCGATCGTCGGCGGGGTGCTGTTCCTCGGCACGGCCGCTTACGGGGCGATCAAGAGCAGCGGTCGGAAGGGCGTCAACGGGCCTCGTTAGTTGGAAAACCGCTGCTCCGGCGGTCACCATGGGGCGGTGTTGGACAGCGATGAGCGTCGGCTGACCCGGTGGGAGCGGCGGGTCGAGTGGCCGCTGACGGTGCTGGCCGTCGTGTTCCTGGTGGTCTACGCCTGGCAGGTGCTCGACAACCGGGCCACCAACGGGCTGCACCTGGCCCTGGAGGTCGCGCTCTGGGGCGTGTGGCTGGTGTTTGCGCTGGACTACGTCGCGCGGTTCACGCTGGCCGTGGACAAGCGGCGGTTCTTCGTCACGCACCTGTTCGACCTGCTCACGGTGCTGCTGCCGATGATCCGGCAGCTCCGGGTGCTGCGGCTGATCACCGTCCTGAAGGTGCTCAACCGGCGGTTCGCGGGCAAGGTGCGGCAGCGCATCGGCCTGTACGCGGCGGGCGTGACCGTGCTCGTGGGGCTGTGCGCGTCGCTGGCCGTGCTGGACGCCGAGCGCAACCACCCGGACGCGACGATCACGACGTTCGGCGACGCCGCGTGGTGGACGCTGACCACGATCTCCACCGTCGGCTACGGCGACCGCTACCCCGTCACGTGGGAGGGGCGGCTGGTCGCCGCGCTGCTCATGATCGGCGGGATCGCGCTGCTCGGTGTCATCACCGGCACCATCGCGTCGTGGCTGGTCGAGCGGCTGAGCGGGGTCGAGGACCAGGTCGCGGAGGCCGAGGAGGCCACGCTGGCCGAACTCCGCTCGGTGAAGGCGGAGCTGGCCGAACTGCGCGCCGAGCTCCGCGCCTCCCGCGACCCCTAGAGCAGGCCGAGCCGGGCCAGCTCCGCCCGCGCGTGGTCGGCGCCCCGCCACTCCACGCCGGTCCACCCCGCCTCGACGGCCCCGGTCACGTTCTCCGGCCGGTCGTCGAAGAACACGCAGTCCGACGACCCGAGCAGCTCCGCCACCGACGCCCACACCTCCGGCGCGGGCTTGGCCACCCCGAGGTCGCCCGAGAACACCAGGTGGTCGAAGTGCCGCGTCCACGACTGCTCCGCCAGCGCCCGCCCGAGCGACGACGGCGCGTTGGACAGCAGCGCCAGCGGCACCCCGGCCGCCGCCAGCTCCGCCACCAGCGCGACCGCCGGCCGTGACGCCCGCAGCCACACCGCGAAGTCGGCCCGGTTCAGCTCCGCCGCCAACCCCTCGGACACCTCGACGTCCAGCGCCCTGCCGACCGACCGCCAGTACTCCAGGTCGGACATCCCGTGGTCGTAGGCGAGCCGGAAGCTCCAGTACACCTCCTCGAACCGGTCCGCCGGCGCGTCCAGCACCCCCGCCAGCGCGTCCAAGCCGGTGTGCGGCTCGCTGAGCACGTTGCCGTAGTCGAACACGACCCACCGGGTCACGAGCTGACCGACCCGATCCGCCGCAACGCCTCCGCCACGTCCTCCGCCGTCACGTCCCGGTGCAGCACGAACCGCACCTTCCCCGACATCGGCCCGGCGAACACGCCCAGGTGGCGCAGCCCGGTCAGGGTGACCTCCAGGTCCGGCACGCCCGCCAGCACGATGTTGGTCTCCGGCTCCACGACCTGCCAGCCCAGCTCGGTCAGGCCGCGCGCCAGCGCGCGGGCGTTCGCGTGGTCGGCGGCCAGGTCGTCGATGCGGTCCAGGCCCACCAGGCCGGCCGCTGCCAGCACACCGCCCTGCCGCACGCCGCCGCCGAGCATCTTGCGCACCCGCCGCGCCTCGGCGACGAACGCCCGCGTGCCCGCCACGACCGAGCCGACCGGCGCGCCCAGGCCCTTCGACAGGCACACCTGCACGGTGTCCACGCCCACGGTCAACGCCGCCGGCGGCACGCCCAGCGCCACCGACGCGTTCCACAGCCGCGCGCCGTCGAGGTGCACCTTCAGGCCCGTCTCGCGGGCCGCCGACACGAGCAGGGCGTGCTCGTCGGGCGGGGTGACGGTGCCGCCGGCCGCGTTGTGGGTGTTCTCCAGGCACAGCAGGGTCGTGCGCAGCGAGTAGTACGGGCCGTCGGCGCCGGCCGCCGCGCGCACGGCGTCCGCGGTGAACCGGCCGGGCGCGTCCCACTCCAGCGGGTGCGGCATGCCGCCGGCGATCCACGCGGCGGTGCCCAGCTCGTTGTCCAGGACGTGCGCGCCGCGCGCGGCGAGGAACCGGTCGCCGGGCCGCAGGTGCACGGTCAGCGCGATGAGGTTGCCCATCGACCCCGACGGCACCCACAGGGCGGCCTCCACGCCCAGCAGGTCGGCGACCCGCTCCTCCAGGGCGAGCATGGTCGGGTCGTGTTCGAGCACGTCGTCGGCCACTTCGGCGGTGGACATGGCCAGCCGCATGGCTTCGTCGGGGCGGGTGACGGTGTCGGACCGGAAGTCCAGGGGTGCGAGCTGGGTCACGAATGGATCACATCACACGCGGCAAGGCCTTACCGCGCGCGGTCGCCGGTACCACGATGGGGGTGACGCAAGTCTCGGACGACGGGCGTGCAACCGTGGGCCGCCCCGGTTCCGTCCGGTAGGTGCAAGCACGACGAGCGGAGAGAGTCCGCGTGGATCAGCGCGACGAGCAGGAGTTCGCGGAGTACTTCGCAGCTCGCCGGGAGGCCGTGCGCCGAACGGCGTTCCTGCTCTGTGGTGACTGGCACCGGGCGGACGACCTCGCGCAGACCGCGTTCGTCGCGTTGCACCGGAGGTGGCGGAAGGTCCGGGACAAGCAGGCCTTGGACGCGTACGTCCGCCGGACGCTGGTGCGCGCGGTGATCGACGAGTCGCGACGCCCCTGGCGGCGCGAGCGGTTCGTGGACTCGGTCCCGGACACGCCCGCGCACGACGGGGAGGTCGGCGACGCGGTGGCGACGCGCGAGACCCTGGTCGCGGGCTTGAAGCGGGTGCCGCCCCGGCAACGGGCGGTGCTCGTGCTGCGGTTCCTGGAGGGCCTGGACGTGTCGGCCGCGGCCGAGGTGCTCGGGTGCTCCGAGGGGACCGTGAAGAGCCAGACCTCGCGCGGGCTGGAAGCCCTGCGGGAGGCGCTGGGGGACGCGATCGACGACCTGAGGCCCGCGTCGTGAAGGGGAGGTGCTGAGGTGGACGAGCGCAAGCTCGCGGAGCTGTTCCGCGACGCCGCGGGCGGTGCGGCGCCGCCGCCGTCGTTCGACGTGGGCAGCGTGCGCGCCGAGTCGGCGCGGGTGACCGCCCGGCGTCGGACGCGGGTCGCGCTCGGGTCCACCCTCGCCGTGGTGCTGCTGTTCGGCGGTGTCCTCGTGACGACCGACCTCACGCGGCAGGACTCCGGTGGGCTCACGGCGTCCGCGGGTTCCGCTCAGGACTCCCCGTCCCCTAACCTCACCCCGTTCGCCGTTCCGCAGGAGGGACAGCAGCGCGCGGAGACCGACCAGAGCGGCGAAGCGCTGCCCAAGAGTGGCCCCGACGCCCCGTCTACGCAGGGGGACGGCACGTCGGGGACGACCGGTCGCATCGCGCCCGGTGGCACCTCCGGGTGCCAGGAGGTGGACCGGGAGCTTGCCGTCGCCCTCGCCGACAAGCTCCCGGCCGCCGACGGTCTCCAGCCCGCGCCCGCCGCCGCGCAGTGCCCGCCGGGGTCGCGCGGCGCGTCCTACCTGGTCCGCGACGGTTCGATCCCCGGTGTGGTGTCGGTGGTGCTGGTGCCGCCGGGGACGCTGACCGTGCCGTCGAGTGCGACCGCCGAGGCGTCGAGCCCGGCGAAGACCGGCGTGGTGCACGTGCTGAGCGAGCCGGAGGCCGGGTCGTCGGTCGCGCCGTTCGCGGCGGAGCTGGACGAGTTGGCGCGGGAGATCGCCGCGAAGTTCTGACGTGGTTGTGGTGGTCACCTTCTGGTACGGCTGTGCCAGTAATTTGGTACGGTTGTGCCAGATTACTTCGGAGGTGGTCGTCATGGCGTGGGCCGTGCTCATCGTGTCCGGCTTGTTCGAGGCCGGCTGGGCGGTCGCGCTGAAGCTGTCCGACGGTTTCAGCAGGCTGTGGTGGACGGTCGCGTTCGCGGTGTTCGCGCTGATCAGCTTCGCCGGCCTGGCGTGGGCGATGAAGCAGCTGCCCGCCGGACCGGCGTACGCGGTGTGGACCGGCATCGGCGCGGCGCTCACCGCCGTCATCGGCATGGTGTGGCTGGGCGACGGCGTCTCGACGCTCAAGCTCGTGTCGCTGGGGCTCATCGTGAGCGGTGTCATCGGCCTGAACCTGGCCGGTGGCGGGCACTAGTACCTTTCTCCCGATGACTGCCGCAACGCCCAAGGGCGAGCGCCGGCGCCAGGCGCTGGTCGAAGCCGCCGCCGGCCTCCTGGTCGACGGCGGCTTCGACGCGGTCCGGCACCGCGCGGTCGCCGAGCGCGCCGGCCTGCCGCTCGCGTCCACGACGTACTACTTCGACTCGCTGGACGAGCTGGTCACGGCCGCCCTGGAGTTCCACGGCCGGGCCGAGCTGGAGTACGGCAAGGCGCGGCTGGACGAGCTGGACCCGGGCGAGTGCGGCGGCGAGGCCTTCATCGACCTGGTCCTGGACCTCCTGCTCGGGCCGCCGGCGGGCGACCGCGACGCCGAGGCCGTGCTCCTGCGCTACGAGCGGCTGGTGGCCACCGGCCGCCGCCCGTACCTGCGGCCGTTGATGCGCAAGCTCAGCGGCGAGCTGCACGGCCTGCTCCTGGACATCTTCACCCGCGCCGGCCAGCCCGTCGGGCGCGAACGCGTGGAGGAGCTGATCGCCCTGGTCGACGGCGCGGTGGTGAACGCCCTGATCGAGATCAGCCCCGACCCCCGCGCCGCCGCCCGCCGCATGCTCGCCAAGGCCATGCAACCGCGCTGACCCCTCGGTGCAACCCCTCCGGTCACCCGTTCGTGTAAGTGGTGGAGGGTCCGGAAGGGGTGCGGATGGGCACGGCCGACGAGCAGGGCTTCCGCGAGTTCGCGGTGGGTCACGCCGCCGCACTGCGGCGCACCGCCTACCTGTTCTGCGGCGACTGGCACACGGCCGAGGACCTGATGCAGGCGAGCCTGCTCAAGCTCTACCAGGCGTGGCACCGCGTCGAGTGGCGGGACAACCCCTCGGCCTACGCGCGCAAGGTGCTGCTGCGGACGTGGCTGGACGAGAAGCGCAGACCGTGGCGGCGGGCCGAGCAGCGCGACGGCGAGGTGCCCGACCGGGCCGACGCGTCCGCCGACCCCGACCTGGCCGAGGAGAAGCTGTGGGCGCGCGACCTGGTGCACGCGGCCCTGCTGCGCGTGCCGCCCCGGCAGCGGGCGGTGCTCGTGCTGCGGTACTTCGAGGACCTGCCGGTCAGCGAGGTGGCGGTGGCGATGGGCTGCACCGAGGGCACGGTCAAGAGCCAGACGGCGCGTGGGCTGGTCGCGTTGCGCGCGGCGGTGGAACAACTGGAGGCGGGGGCGGTGGTGGCGTCATGAGCGAAGCGGAGCTGAGGGAGAGCCTGCACGCGGCGGTCGCGGACGAGCCGCCGTTGAACTTCGACCCCGATCTGCTGATCGCCCGCGCGGAGACGTTTCGCCGGCGCCGTCGGGCGCTGGTGGCGGTGGGTGTGGCGACGTTCGCGCTGATCGGGACGGTGCTCGCGCTGCCCGGCGTCCTCGCGCCGCCGCGCGGGTCCGTCGACGCGGCCCGCGTGCTGACCACGACCGCGCGGCCCGAACCGAGCCCCTCGGTGGTGAGCGCCCCGGCCCCGGTGTCCGTCGAGGAGGGCGTGGAGCACCTGAGCGGCTACCTGACCAAGCGGGTGACGGAGGTCGTGCCGACCACGGTGGACGTCAAGGTCGACTTCTCCGACACGCGGAAGCTCACCCGGGGCCACGTCACCGGGTACGTGTTCCTCTCCGGCAAGCGCGGCACCACCAGCCTCACGGTGGAGTTCATCGGCCCGCCGGTCGTGGTGACTCGCGCGGCCTTCTGCGCGCCGGCCCAGTGCGACCCGTCCCGGATCCAGCCGGACGGCAGCCGGGTGGAGGTGGCGTCGTCGGTCGCGCCGGAACGTGAGCTGTTCACCCACATGGTCGCGCACTTCCGCCTGGACGGGACGGTCGTGGTGATCACCGGGCACGACTACGACCGGAGCGGCGCGGAGCCGGTGGCGCCGATCACGCCGGACCAGCTCATCGCCCTGGCCACCGACCCGGTGCTCACCCTGACCGGCTGACCGGCTGACCGGCTGGCTGGCTGACCGGGTGATGGGGTGACTGGTTGCGGCGGTGGGTGGCTGGCGGCGGGCGGCGCCCCGGTGGGCAACTATCCTGTGGCGGTGACGAGCAAGCCCAGGATCGCCAATGTCCTCGCAGGTCGCTACGCCTCCACCGAGCTGGCCACGCTGTGGTCCGCCGAGCACAAGATCGTGCTGGAGCGGGAGCTGTGGCTCGCGGTGCTCAAGGCCCAGGCCGAGCTCGGCGTCGCCGTGCCGGACGGCGCGGTGGCCGACTACGAGCGGGTCGTCGAGCAGGTGGACCTCGCCTCGATCGCCGAGCGCGAGCGGGTGACCAGGCACGACGTGAAGGCCCGCATCGAGGAGTTCAACGCCCTCGCCGGCCACGAGCACGTCCACAAGGGCATGACCTCCCGCGACCTGACCGAGAACGTCGAGCAGCTTCAGGTGCTGCGCTCGCTGGAGCACGTCCGCGGCAAGACCGCCGCCGTCCTGGCGCGCCTGGCCCGCCTCGCCGCCGAACACGCGGACCTGGTCATGGCCGGCCGCTCGCACAACGTGGCCGCGCAGGCCACCACCCTGGGCAAGCGCTTCGCGTCCGCGGCCGACGAGGTGCTGGTCGCCTTCCGCCGGCTGGACGAACTGGTCGCCCGCTACCCGCTGCGCGGCATCAAGGGCCCGGTCGGCACGGCGCAGGACATGCTCGACCTGCTCGACGGCGACCACGACAAGCTGGCCGAGCTGGAGCGCACCGTCGCGGGCCACCTCGGCTTCGAGCGCGTGCTGACCAGCGTCGGCCAGGTCTACCCGCGCTCGCTGGACTTCGACGTGGTGTCGTGCCTGGTCCAGCTCGCGGCGGGCCCGTCGAGCCTGGCCAAGACGATCAGGTTGATGGCCGGCCACGAACTGGTGACCGAGGGCTTCAAGCCGGGCCAGGTCGGCTCCAGCGCGATGCCGCACAAGATGAACACGCGCTCGTGCGAACGCGTGAACGGCTTCGCGGTCATCCTGCGCGGCTACCTGTCCATGGTCGGCGAGCTGGCGGGCGACCAGTGGAACGAGGGCGACGTCTCCTGCTCGGTCGTGCGCCGCGTGGCCCTGCCGGACGCGTTCTTCGCCTTCGACGGCCTGCTGGAGACGTTCCTGACGGTGCTGGACGAGTTCGGCGCGTACCCGGCGGTGGTCGCGAACGAACTGGACCGCTACCTGCCGTTCCTGGCCACGACGAAGGTCCTGATGGCGGCGGTGCGGAAGGGCGTCGGGCGCGAGACGGCGCACGAGGCGATCAAGGAGAACGCGGTCGCGGTGGCGTTGGCCATGCGCGAGCAGGGTGCTGGGAACGACCTGTTGGACCGGTTGGCGGCGGACGCCCGGTTGCCGCTGGACCGGGACGAGCTTCAGGCGTTGCTGGACGACCGGTTGTCGTTCACGGGCGTGGCGGGGCAGCAGGTGGCGAGTGTGGTGGCTCAGGTGGAGGACGTGCTCGCGAAGTACCCGACCGCCGCCGGGTATGTTCCCGCGCCGATCCTTTAGCGTCCACGCGCTGGCTCTCAAGATCAAGAGCGTAAAAGCAAAAAGCTCAAAAGCTCAAAAGCGGGCTTGGGAGGCCTCCAGTGGGGGGAAGGGCTGCGTGTTCCCCACCGCATGACCTGGCGGAGCCAACCACAGATCGGCCCGGGTGCCGCTAAAAACTTTTGCTCGTTCCTCGCAAAACTTTTTGGCCGCACCCGGGCCGATCTGTGGTAGCCCTTCGGGCAGGTCATACGGTGGGGAACACGGAGCCCCTTGTGGCTGGGAGCCCGGCCGCGCGGAGCGCGGCGAAAGGCTGGCCGCTGCGCGGCGAAGGCATTGTGCGGTGAGTGGGTTAGGGCCTGACCCAGAAGAGCCTGCCTCGGCGGGACTTTTCGCAGACCAGTGGCCTGCCTGCCGGGTCCGTCGCCGTTTCGCCCTCCGTGTCGCACGGGAAGCCCAGCAGGGCCACCTCGCGCAGCGGCGGCTGGGTCGGCTCGACCTCGGTCGGCTGTGGCTGGACCTGGACCGGCGGCTGGGCCCGCGGGGGTGGGGGTGGTTCGGTGGTCGCGGCTACCGTCGTCGGGTTCGTGGTCGGGGCCGGGCGGACCGAGATCGAGGCGTTGGGCGGGACCGAGTGGCTCGTCGGGGACGGCGTGATGCTCGGCACCGGGACCGGGGTGGGTGAGGCCTGGGGTTTGCCCCACGCGCCCAGCAGGAGGCCGACGCCTACCGCGACCGGTGCCCAGACCACCTTCCGTGCCATCACGGGTAGCAGGGTAGGGGGCACCCGTCCGATACCCAAGTGACCCTCACCTCACCCCGCCTTCACCCGCCGTTCGACCGGCCTCAACCCGCCCTACAACCGGCCCGCCTCGATGATCCTCCGCAGGAACTGCCGCGTCCGCTCGTGCTCCGGCTCGCCCAGCACCTGCTCCGGTGGTCCGGACTCGACCAGGCGCCCGCCGTCCAGGAAGCACACGCGGTCGGCGACCTGGCGTGCGAAGCCCATCTCGTGGGTGGCCATGAGGATGGTCCGGCCCTGCCCGGCCAGCTCCCTGACCAGCGCCAACACCTCCCCGACGAGTTCCGGGTCCAGGGCGCTGGTGATCTCGTCCAGCAACAGCAGCCGGGGCGAGTACGCCAACGACCTCGCGATCGCCACCCGTTGTTGCTGGCCGCCGGACAAGCGGTCCGGGTAGCTGCCGGCCTTCTCGGCCAGGCCCATCCGCTCCAGCAGCTCCAGCGCGGTCCGCTCGGCCTCACCCCGCGCCACGCGGTGCACCACGCGCGGCGCGAGGGTGATGTTGTCCAGGACCGTCATGTGCGGGAACAGGTTGAACGCCTGGAAGACGATGCCCATCGCGCGCCGGGCCACGTCCGCGTCCACCCTCGGGTCCGACACGTCCACGCCGTCCAGCAGCACCTGGCCGTCGTCCAGCTCCTCCAGCAGGTTCACGCACCGCAGCAGCGTCGACTTGCCCGAACCGGACGAGCCGATCAACGCCACCACCTCGTGCTCGCGCACGTCCAGGTCGACGCCGTCGAGGACGGTGTGCGGCCCGTAGCGCTTGACCAGGTTCCGCACGCTGAGCACCGGGGCGGTCATCGACGGCCCTCCCGGCGTTCCGCGCGCCGCGCCATCGCGTCCGCGAACCGCGCCGACGGCACCGCCAGCAGCACGAACAGCAGGCCGGCCAGCACGTACGGGGTGAAGTTGAACGTCCTGGCCTGCTCGATCTGCGCCGCCCGCACCGCGTCCACCGCGCCCAGCACGGAGATCAGCCCGCAGTCCTTCTGCAACGCCACGAAGTCGTTCAACAACGCCGGCAGCACCCGTCGGACCGCCTGCGGCAGCACCACCAGCCGCAGCGTCCGGCGCGGTCCGAGGCCCAGCGACCGGGCCGCCGCGACCTGCGACGGATGGACCGATTCAATGCCCGCGCGGAACACCTCGGCGACGTAGGCCGTGTAGGTCAGCACCAGGGCCGCGCCGCCCAGCACCACGTAGTCGTTGGGCACGCCGGTCAGCCGCAGCGCGGGCAGCCCGAACCCGACGAGGTACAGGGTGAGGATCAGCGGCATGCCGCGGAACAGGTCCACGTACGCCGTGGCCAGCGCCCGCACCGGGAACCACACCGGTCCGCGCAACGTGCGCAGCGCCGCCACCCCCAGCCCGAGCACCAGGATCAGCACCCCGCACACCAGCAGCACGCGCAGGTTCAGCCACAGCCCTTCGAGCACGGCGGGCAGCGCGCGCCACGCCACGTCGACGTCGAAGAACGAGTCGCGGACCCGCGGCCAGCCCGGCGCGCCGGTGATCGTGGCGTACGCGACGGCGGCGAACGCCACGGTGGACAGCAGGGCGACCACCGTGGACCGCCGCGAGCGGAAGCGCTTGTACGCCAGGCGCTCCCGCTGCAGCTCGGAGACGGTCACTTCAGCTCGGGTGCGTTGCCCGCCGACGACAGCCACTCCTGCTCCAGCTTCGCGAGCGTGCCCTTCGAGCGCAGGGACTCGACGGCGTTGGAGACGCAGCCGGTGAGCGGGCTGCCCTTGTCCAGCACGATGCCGAACTGCTCGGGCCGGCCGTCGCCCGCGGGGACCTGGCCGATGATCTGGCCGTCCTCCAGCTCGGCGGAGGTGATGTAGAAGGCGGTGGGCAGGTCCACCACCAGCGCGTCGATCTGCCCCGCTCGCAGGGCGGCCTTGGCGTCGTCGTTGGTGTTGTAGACGGCCACGTCCTGCTCGGCCGCCAGGCGCTTGGCCGCCTCGAACGACGTGGTGCCGACCTGCGCGCCGATCTTGACCTTCTTCACCTCGGCGAGCGTCTTCACCGACGCGGCCTTGGACGACTTCAGGGTGATCAGCACCTGGTCCACGTCGTAGTACGGCGCGGAGAAGTCGACCGCCTGCTTGCGCTCCTCGGTGATGGAGAACTCGTTGATGTCGGCGTCGTAGGACTTCTTGCCGGGCTGGATGGCCGCGTTGAACGGCACCCGCGTCCACACCACGTCGGTCTTGGCGTAGCCGAGCTCCTCCGCGACCGCGTAGGCGACGGCCGATTCGAAGCCCTTGCCGTTCGTGGGGTCGTCGTCCACGAACCACGGCTGGTAGACCGGCTGGTCCGTGCCGAACGTGATCTTGCCGGGGGTCAGGGTCGCCAGCTTGTCCTTGGTGCAGGCGACGCCGTCGACCTGGGTCGGGGTGGGGGTGGCCTGGTCCGCGGGGGCGCAGGCGGCGGCCAGCAGGGCGGCCACGGCGAGTATCGATGCGGGTGCACGCATGGCAGGAATCTTGCCGCAGGTGGGAAGGGCCGCCCATGACCTGGGACGAAGTAGGCTTCGGGCCGTGCCCAAGCTCGCTGACTACCGCCAGATCGCGGCCGGCAAGGTCCGCAGCATCCACGAGGTGGACGACAAGCTGTTGCTGCTCGTCGCCTCGGACCGGATCTCGGCCTACGACCACGTCCTGACCACGCCCATCCCGGACAAGGGCCGGGTGCTCACCGCGATGAGCGTGTTCTGGTTCGAGAAGTTCGCGGACCTGGTGCCCAACCACCTGGTGGCGTGGGACGACCCGCGCATCCCGGCGGAGGTGCGCGGCCGGGCGTTGCTGGTCCGGCGGCTGGACATGGTGCAGGTCGAGTGCGTGGCGCGCGGCTACCTGACCGGGTCGGGCATGGTCGAGTACCGGCAGAACGGCGCGGTGTGCGGGGTCGAGCTGCCGCCGGGGCTGGTGGAGGCGTCCGAGCTGGCGGAGCCGATCTTCACGCCCGCGACCAAGGCCGCGATCGGCGAGCACGACGAGAACGTGTCGTTCGAGCACGTGGTGGAGGCGGTGGGCCTGGACCTGGCCACGCGGCTGCGCACCGCCACGCTGGACGTGTACGCGGCGGCGCGGGAGTTCGCCCGGTCGCGCGGGGTGGTCCTGGCCGACACGAAGTTCGAGTTCGGGCTGGACGCCGACGGCACGCTGGTGCTCGGCGACGAGGTGCTGACGCCCGACTCGTCCCGCTACTGGCCGGCGGACTCCTACGAGCCCGGCCGCGTGCAGCCGTCGTTCGACAAGCAGTACGTGCGCGACTGGCTGACCTCGGCGGAGTCCGGCTGGGACCGCGCCTCGGACACCCCGCCCCCGCCGCTGCCGGCCGAGGTCGTCGCGGCGACCCGCGCCCGGTACGTCGAGGCCTACGAGCGCATCACCGGGCTGTCGTTCGACGACTGGATCTCGTAGCCGCCGGCCCCGCGCGTCGGCCCTCGTGACCGGAGTTCGCGCGATCGGTCACGGCACGTCACCTGGCCGTCAGGCGGGCGACACGCCGGTGCGGCGCACTGGTGGGCATGGTCGCCACCCTCGTGGTTTCGCTGTCCGGCATCGGGCCGAGCACGCTCGCCCGGTGCGCCGACCTGGCCGACGAGCTGGACCGGCGGCGGGTGCCGCTGTCGTTGCTGCTCGCGCCGCGCAAGGCCGTGCCGGGCGCGGCGCTGGACTGGGTGCGGGCCCGGGTGCGCGGGGCGGACGCGCTGGTCCTGCACGGGTTCGACCACGACGCCGACCCGTGCCGCCGCCCGGTGTCGCTGCGCCGGCGGGCGGAGTTCTCGGCGCTGCCCGCGCACGAGGCGGGCCTGCGGCTGGTCGCGGCGCGGGCCGCGCTGCACCGGCTCGGCCTGGCCACGGACTCCTTCGCGCCGCCGAGCTGGCTCGCGTCACCGGGCACGCTGGTCGCGTTGCGCCGGCACCGGTTCGCGGTGTGCGCGGACATGGCGGGCGTGCGCGACCTGCGCACCGGTGACGTGCGGCCGGGCCGGGTGCGGATGGTGACCGACCACTGGAGCTACCTGGCCGGCGTGGGCCGCGCGGCCCGGCGCGGCGCGCTGGTGCGCATCGGCGTGGACGCGGCCGACCTGGACCGGCTGCGCGACCCGGTGCTGGACGCCGTGGACCTGGCCCTGCACCACGAAGCCGTGCCGAGGACCTACAGCTCGGCCGACTCGCCCCTGGGCAGCACCATGAACTCCGTCCCCTCGGGCGCGGTGCTCGACAGGACCCGGTAGTAGACCTCGGTCCGGGCCACGATCGCCTCGTGGATCGGCACGGCGATCCGCGGGCGGACCCGGCCGAGGAAGTCGGCGGCGTCGGACAGCTTCATCCACGGCGCGGCGGTGGGGACGGCGAGGACGTCCACCCGCACGTCGGGCACGGTCAGCGAGTCGCCCGGGTGGTAGAACGCGCCGTGCTCGACCAGGTAGCCGACGTTCGCCGGGACCTCCACGGACGGGTGGATCTGCTCGTGCGGCGCGTCCACCACGAGCACGGAGACGTTCTCGACGTCCAGCGCCTCGCCGGGGCGGGCGGCCTGCGCGCCGTCGAGTTCGTCGGCCGCGTAGAAGACCGCCTTCGGGTTGTTGGCGAGCAGGTCGTCGAGGCGGTCCCGGTCGAGGTGGTCGGGGTGGCGGTGCGTCACGAGCACCGCGTCCAGGTCCCTGACCTCCTCGAACCCGGTCGACCAGGCGCCCGGGTCGAACAGCAGGCGGGCGGCGCCGGTGTCCACCAGCACGCACGAGTGTCCGAAGTGGACGATTCGCATCCTTGAAACCTTCCGCGTGAATTACCGACGTTCGGCGGGGAGACACGAACGGGTGATGTGAGGACCATCACTGGATGTAGTTGTCCCTGCTCACAACGTGAGGTGAACACAGTGCGGAGCACCCTGCGCCTCCTCGCTGCCGCCCTGCTCGTTGTACCCGTGCTGGCGGGAACCGCAACCGCCGCCACGGCCGCGGAGCACTTCGAGCAGACCCAGAAGGTCGGCCAGGACGAGGTCGTCTCGACCGTCGTCGGCGGCCGGTCCACCGAGACCACGATCTCGCGTCCCGGGTCGTGGTACCTGAAAGCCCACTTCAGCGCCCTGCGGCTGGTGGCGGGCGACGTCCTGACCGTCGCCAACCCCGCGGGCACCGAGTCCTACCGGTACACCGCCGACCCGCTCGCGTCCGGCACGGCGTCCGCGGACGCCACCGGGTTCTGGGCGATGTCGATCACCGGTGACCGCGCGGTCGTGTCGATCAAGGGCCGGGACGGCGGCGCGCCGCACCCCGCGTCCCGCGCGAAGCTCGACAAGATCACCCGGGGCTTCACCGACGCCGAACTGGCCCGGGAAGCCGAACTCGCGCCGATGAGCATCTGCGGCACGAACGACTACCGCGACGTCGCGTGCTACCAGTCGAGCAACCCGACGGAGTTCGGCAAGACCCGGCCCGTCGCGAAGCTGCTGCGCAACGGCGGGTCGCTGTGCACGGCGTGGCGGGTCGGTCCGAACAACCGGATGCTGACCAACAACCACTGCTTCACCAGCGGCACCGGCATCGAGGTGTGGTTCAACTACCAGTGCCCGACGTGCGGCGGGACGACGTCCGCGACGGTCACCAAGGTGCTGGTGTCGTCGGTGCTGAAGACCAACGCGGCGCTGGACTACACGCTGTTCAGCGTCACCAACTTCAGCACCATCAGCTCGTTCGGCTACCTGGAGCTGGACGCGCGCGTGCCGGCGGTCGGCGAGGAGATGTACATCGTCGGCCACCCGGCGGGGAAGCTGAAGAAGCTGTCCCTGCGCGACGACCAGAGCGGCGGCGGGTACTGCAAGGTGACCGCGGTGCGGGTGAACGGCGACTCGTCGCAGTCCGACATCGCCTACAAGTGCGACACCGAGGGCGGGTCCTCGGGTTCGCCGGTGCTGTCGCGGCAGACGCACAAGGTCATCGGCCTGCACCACTGGGGCGGGTGCCCGAACCAGGGCGTCCGGATCGACCTGATCGCGGCCCAGGTCAACCCACTGCTGTGAGCAACTCGGCCTCCGCGTCCGCGGGCAGCCCCGCGCGGCGCTGACGGTCGAGGCCGAGGCCGCGTTCGTACTCCAGCGAGTCGAGCGCGGTCTCGGCGGTCGGGCGCGGTCTGAGGCCCGCGGCCAGCGCCGGTCCGGCGTCGCGGAACATGAGCGCGCGGTGCGAGGCCGGCAGCCAGAGCGGCAGCGAGCGCGGGCCCGCCCACGGCGCGATGCCGTGCTGTTCGAGGACCTGCTCGGGGATGCGGACCAGTTCGGTGCCGGGTGGGGCGGTCGCGCCGGCGATCTCGCCGAGGACGAGGCTGAGCGGGTTCGAGGGGCCGATGGCGTCGAAGGTGCCGGTGGTGCCGTTCTCGGCGGAGTCGACGATCCAGGCGGCGAGGTCGCGCACGTCGACGTGCTGCGCGGGCTGGTCGGGGACGTCGGGCACGGCCACCCGCCCGCCGCGCGAGAGCCGGTTGGGCCAGTACCCGAACCGGTCGCTGGTGTCCCCGGGCCCGGTGATCAGCCCGGCGCGGACGATGAACGCGTCCCGGACTTCCTTGACGGCGTTCTCGCTGGCGACCTTCACGCTGCCGTAGCGCTCGGGCGTCATCGGCGCGTCGGGGTCGTCTTCGAGGGGCGGGAGGGTCTCGGTGCTGCCCGGCGTCGCGTGGTCGGCGTAGACGGAGCAGGTCGAGACGAACGTCCAGTGCCGAGCCTGCACCGATCTGACGGCGTCCCGCACCCAACTCACACTGCGCGCGACATCCACGACCCCGTCGAACCACTCGCCGGTGAGGCCCCCGAGCCCGTGGTTCCGATCGACCGGCACGTGCACAGCCCCGTCCGGCACCACCCCGGACTCGCCGCGAGCAGCACAAACCACATCATGCCCCCGCCGAACAGCCTCCCCCGCCACCGCCCGCCCGAGGAACACCGTCCCACCCAGCACCAGGATCCGCATGATCCCCACCCTCCGGCGCTACACCCTCCACCGCCAGCCGATCAGCCCACAGCGAACGCGACGGCGGTGGAACACCTGTTCGGCCGCCAGTCGGTGAAGGAGAAGCCCGCGCGCAGGCGCGCCATTCTGTTCGTGGTGGCGCCCTCAAGAGACCGGAGTGGCCTACGAGCACATCGGCAGGCGTCGCCGAACCGCTGCTGTGGCTCGCGGACATCGCCGCGTGGTGCCACGGCGCGGGCGAGGACTGGGCGCGGCGGATCACGCCGGTCATCGGTTCGGTCGTCCGCCTGGACGGGCCGTAGAAAGCGCGAAGCGTGGCCGCCGACCGTCCGGACGGGGACCACGCTCACTTCTCCGGCGTACGGGCCGGAGCTGCTTCCAGGCTAGCACCGGCGACCCCCGCGGCCGGGCTCTCGATCGGGTGAAACGCTCGGCGGGTGTGAACAGGCGTTCGGGTGCTGTAGCTCGAACAGCGGAGTGCCGATGTGTTGTCGTGACCGTGCACGCGTTCGTCGACGAATCCCGCCGCCAGGACACCTACTACCTGGCCGCCGCCGTCGTCCACCCCCGCCAACTGCGCCAGACCCGCTCGCAACTGCGAGGACTGCTCTTCCCCGGCCAGCGGGAGTTGCACTTCAAGAAGGAGACGTTGCCCCGCAAGCGGCTGATCGTCTCCACGTTGTGCGCGCTCGGCGCGGAGGTCGGCCTCTACTCGGCGAGCTGCCGCCTGGGTGAGGAGCGGGCGCGGCAGGAGTGTCGGACGCGGTTGGCTCGGGACCTCGTCGGGGTGGGGGCCATGCGCCTGGTGCTCGACAGCCGTGAAGGTCGGGACTTCCGCGACCGCGAGACCATCGGGCGCGTGCTCCGCAAGGCCGGTCGGGACGTGCCGCTGACCTACGAGCACGTCGCCAGTCAGGACGAGCCGCTGTTGTGGATCGCCGACGTCGCCGCGTGGTGCCACGGTGCGGGCCAGGACTGGGCCCGGCGGATCGAGCCGGTGTTGGGGGACGTCGTCCGACTGGACTGGCCCTGGATAGCGCGAAGCGCGGCCGGCCGTCCGTCCGAACGGGTGCCGCGCTCACTTCCCCGGCCTATTGGCCGAAGCACCTCAAGATTAGCACGCGGCACCCCCGAACCCGCTGCTCTCGATCGGGTGAACCCAGGTGAACGTGTGCCGCCCGCCACCTGTGAAGTTGATGAACACCCAGGTCAGGTAGGCTTCGGCAGTACCGCCAGCCCTCCTACCAGGGAGCAGCCTGTCGTGGCCCGAGTCGTCGTCGACGTCATGCCGAAGCCCGAAATCCTCGACCCGCAAGGACAGGCGGTGGCCAACGCGCTGCCCCGCCTCGGGTTCGACGGAATCACCAGTGTCCGCCAGGGCAAGCACTTCGAGCTGGAGGTCGCCGACGACGTCGACGACGCCACGCTCGCCAAGATCGCCGAGACGTTCCTCGCCAACCCCGTGATCGAGGACTGGGTCGTCCGGCGGGTCGACGCATGAAGGTCGGGGTCATCACCTTTCCCGGCACGTTGGACGACGTCGACGCCGCCCGCGCGGTCCGGTACGCGGGTGGGGAGGCGGTCAGCCTCTGGCACGCCGACCACGACCTGAAGGGCGTGGACGCGGTCATCGTCCCCGGTGGGTTCTCCTACGGCGACTACCTGCGCTGCGGCGCCATCGCCCGGTTCGCCCCCGTGATGCAGGAAGTGGTCGAGGCCGCGAACAAGGGGATGCCCGTGCTGGGCATCTGCAACGGCTTCCAGATCCTCTGCGAGGCGCACCTGCTGCCCGGCGCGCTGATCCGCAACCACAAGCTGCACTTCGTGTGCCGCGACCAGTGGCTCAAGGTCGAGAACAACGAGACCGCCTGGACCACCCGGTTCGAGAAGGGCGCCGAGGTCCTCGTCCCCCTCAAGTCCGGCGAGGGCGGCTACCAGGCCGACGACGAGACCCTCAAGGAGCTGGAGGGCGAGGGTCGCGTGGTGTTCCGCTACGTCGGCGACAACCCGAACGGCTCGCGCAACGGCATCGCCGGCATCACCAGCGCCAACGGCCGCGTCGTGGGCCTCATGCCGCACCCGGAGCACGCGATCGACGCCCTCACCGGCCCCACGGACGACGGCCTCGGCATGTTCCTGTCCCTGCTCGACGCGGTGGTGAGCGCATGAGCCTCGACACGGTCAAGAACGCCGAGTCCACGCCCGACCAGGAGCAGCCCTACAAGGAGCTGGGCCTGAAGGACGACGAGTACGCCCGCATCCGCGAGATCCTCGGCCGCCGCCCGACGGACGCCGAGCTGGCGATGTACTCGGTGATGTGGAGCGAGCACTGCTCCTACAAGTCGTCCAAGGTGCACCTGAAGTACTTCAGCGAGACCACCACCGACGAGATGCGCGCCAAGATGCTCGCGGGCATCGGCGAGAACGCGGGCGTCGTCGACATCGGCGACGGCTGGGCGATCACGTTCAAGGTGGAGAGCCACAACCACCCGTCGTACGTCGAGCCCTACCAGGGCGCGGCGACCGGCGTGGGCGGCATCGTCCGCGACATCCTCGCGATGGGCGCCCGCCCGCTGGCCGTGATGGACCCGCTGCGCTTCGGCCCCGCCGACGCCCCGGACACCCGTCGCGTGCTGCCCGGGATCGTCGCCGGCGTCGGCGGCTACGGCAACTGCCTGGGTCTGCCCAACATCGGCGGCGAGGTCGTCTTCGACGCGTCGTACTCCGGAAACCCGCTGGTCAACGCGCTGTGCGTGGGCGCGATGCGAGTGGAGGACCTGCACCTGGCGCACGCCTCGGGCGCGGGCAACAAGATCATCCTGTACGGCGCGCGGACCGGGCTCGACGGCATCGGCGGCGTGTCCGTGCTGGCGTCGGAGACCTTCGACGACACCGCCGGCAAGCGCAAGAAGCTGCCGAGCGTCCAGGTGGGCGACCCGTTCACCGAGAAGGTGCTGATCGAGTGCTCGCTGGAGCTGTTCCGGCAGAAGCTCGTCGTCGGCATCCAGGACCTGGGCGGCGCTGGCCTGTCGTGCGCGACGTCGGAGCTGGCCAGCGCCGGTGACGGCGGCATGCGCGTGCAGCTGGACCGGGTTCCGCTGCGCGCCTCGGGCATGACGCCCGCCGAGGTGCTGTCCAGCGAGTCGCAGGAACGCATGTGCGCGGTCGTGCGGCCCGAGGACGTCGACGCGTTCATGGCCGTCTGCGCCAAGTGGGACGTGATCGCCACCGAGATCGGCGAGGTCACCGAGGGCGACCGCCTGGTCATCACGTGGCACGACGAGGTCGTGGTGGACGTCCCGCCGCGCACCGTCGCCCACGAGGGCCCGGTCTACAACCGGCCGGTGCAGCGCCCCGCCGACCAGGACGCCCTCCAGGCCGACACCCCGGACCGGCTGCCGAAGCCGGCCCGCGAGGAGCTGCTCGACCTGGTCAAGACCATGGCGGCGTCGCCGAACCTCGCGTCGCGCCGGTGGGTCACCCAGCAGTACGACCGGTACGTGCGCGGCGGCACCGTCCTCGCGCAGCCGGCCGACTCGGGCATGATCCGGATCGACGAGGAGACCCACCGGGGCGTGGCGCTGTCCACGGACTGCAACGGCCGCTACACCAAGCTCGACCCGTACACGGGCGCGAAGCTGGCCCTGGCCGAGGCGTACCGGAACGTGGCGACCACGGGCGCGACGCCGGTGGCGGTCACCAACTGCCTGAACTTCGGCTCGCCCGAGGACCCGGCCGTGATGTGGCAGTTCGAGCAGGCCGTGAAGGGCCTGGCGGACGGCTGCGTGGAGCTGGGCATCCCGGTCACCGGCGGCAACGTCAGCTTCTACAACCAGACCGGCGCGACGGCGATCCTGCCGACCCCGGTCGTGGGCGTGCTGGGCGTGATCGACGACGTCCGCCGCCGCACCCCCACCGGGATCGGCGCGGAGGCCGGCGAGACGCTGCTCCTGCTCGGCGAGACGCACGAGGAGTTCGGCGGCTCGGAGTGGGCGCACGTCGTCCACGGCCACCTCGGCGGCCTCCCGCCCCGCGTGGACCTGGCCCGGGAGAAGCTCCTGGCGGAGATCCTGGTGGCGGGCTCGCGCGACGGCATGCTGTCGGCGGCGCACGACCTGGCCGAGGGCGGCCTGGCGCAGGCCCTGGTCGAGACGTGCCTGATCGGTGAGACCGGTGCGCGGGTGTTCCTGGAAGGGGACCTGTTCACCGAGCTGTTCAGCGAGTCGGCGGGCCGCGTGCTGGTGGCGGTGCCCCGGACCGAAGAGCTGCGCTTCACCGACATGTGCACCGCGCGCGGGTTGCCGTGGCGCAAGGTCGGCGTGGTGGACCCGGAGTCGCGGGCGCTGGAGGTCCAGGGCCTGGGCGAGCTGGACCTGGCCGAGGTGCGCGAGGCCTGGGAAGGCACCCTGCCGGCGCTGTTCGACTGAGCACGGCCGGAGGGCGCGCGGTGACCGGTGGTCGCCGCGCGCCCTTCGCTCATCCGTTGGCCAACGCCTGGAGACGGTCGTAAGCGCCGTTGAAGACGTTCTGGTCGATCGGGCTCGACGAGTACTGCCAGAACGTGTAGTAGCTCCACCGGTAGGGCAGGGTGCCCACCGTGGACGCGTACCGGGCCACCCACAACGGGTTGGTCGTGGTGAAGTCGCCCGGCGCGCACTGGTTCCACCAGCTGGTCGAGGTGTAGATGACCGGCCACCGCCCGGTCCGGTAGTGGTACCGGTCCGAGAAGGACCGCACCCACGCGATCATCGACGCCTGCGAGAGCCCGTAGCAGGTGGAGCCGTACGGGTTGTACTCCATGTCCAACGCGCCGGGCAGGGTCTTGCCGTCGCGCGACCAGCCCCCGCCGTTGTTGACGAAGAAGTCCGCCTGGGCGGCGCCGCCGGACCGGTCCGGCAGGGCGAAGTGGTAGGCGCCGCGGATCATGCCGACGTTGTAGGAGCCGTTGTACTGCTGGGCGAAGTACGGGTTGCGGTAGGTGGTGCTCTCGGTCGCCTTGACGTAGGCGAAGCGCTTGCCCTGGCCCCACCAGTACGCCCAGTCGACGTTGCCCTGGTGGGAGCTCACGTCGATGCCGTACACCACCGCCTGGGCGCTGGGGTCGGTGTTGATCACGATCCGGCGGTCGCCACCGCCCTCGTGCTTGCGGATCTGGGAACCCATGGCGTGGTCGTCGACGGCGGGGGCGGCCTGTGCGGGGGTCAGGGTGGTGGTGATCAGGGCGAACGCGGTCGCGGCGAGTGTGGCGCCGCGCAGGAGTGCTCTCATGGCGAACACCTTTCGAGCCAGTGCAGGGGGTGACTCGTTGGGCAGTGTGCCGCTGTTCTAACCGGATAGCCAGACTTCGTGTTAATTGGTCACGAAACGGAGTAGTCCGGCTCAGCCCCGCGCGAAGCGGGCCAACTGCTCCGCGCGGCCGTTGAACAGGTTCTGGTCGCCCGGGAACAGCCCGGCCGCCCGCCACTGCCAGATGGTCTCGTAGCTCCACCCGTGCGGCAGGGGGCCGAGGGTGTCGTTGTACTGCGCGACCCACAACGGGTTGGTGTCGCCGAACGACCGGGACGTGCCGACGCACCTGGTCCACCAGCTCGTGGACGTGTAGATCGTCGGGTGCCGGCCGGTGCGCTCCCGGACCCGGTTGCTGAAGTCCTCGACCCACGCGCCCATCGCGTTCTGGTCCAGGCCGAAGCACGTGTCCCCGTAGGGGTTGTACTCCATGTCCAGCGCGCCGGGCAGGGTCTTGCCGTCGGACGACCAGCCGCCGCCGTTGTCCACGAAGAAGTCCGCCTGCTCCCGGCCGGACGAGCGGTCGGGCAGGGCGAAGTGGTAGGCCCCGCGGACCATGCCCACGGCGTAGGAACCGTTGTACTGCTGGGCGAAGTTCGGGTTGCGGTACCCGGTGCCCTCGGTCGCCTTGACGTAGGCGAACCGCGCGCCGTCCGCCCACGCCTTCGGCCAGTCGACGTCGCCCTGGTGGCTGCTGACGTCCATCCCGGGCACCTTGCCCTCGGTCGGGGGGTCGCCGGAGCGCCCCCAACCCTCGTGCTTGGCGATCTGCGAGCCCGCGTAGTGGTCGGCGGAACCCTCCGGCAGGCCTTGCGCGGCGGGCGCGATCGCCAGGGTGATGGCGATCGCGCCCGCATGTGTCAAGCAGGTGCGGAACCTCATCGGTGAGCCCCCCGTTCGCCGTAGACCGTTGGTGCGCCTGGCCTAGATCGTCGGGCAACGCCTGCGGTTCCGCATCCGGGCGGGTGTCACCCGTCCAGGCGCTTCAGCTCGTCGTCGGTGAGCACCAGGTGCACCGCGGCGGCCGAGTCGCGGATGCTCGCCGGCCGCGACGAGCCCGGGATCGGCACCACGACCGGCGACTTGGCGAGCATCCACGCCAGGCACACCTGCTGCGGGCTGACCCCGTGCGCGTCCGCGACCTCGGCGAACGCGCCGAACCGCTCGCCGAGCCGCCCGGCGGCGCTCATCCCGCCCAACGGGCTCCACGGCAGGAACGCGATGCCCAGCTCGTGGCACAGGTCCAGCTCCGGCTCGCTGGACCGGAACGCGGGCGAGAACTGGTTCTGCACGGCGGCGAGCCGGCCACCGAGCACGTCGTCGGCCTCGCGGATCTGCGCCGGGTCGAAGTTGGACACGCCCGCGAACCGGATCTTGCCCTCGTCGAGCAGCTCGGCGAGCGCGCCGACGGACTCGGCGGTCGGCACGGCCGGGTCGGGCCGGTGGAACTGGTAGAGGTCGATCACCTCCACCCCGAGCCGCCGCAACGACCGCTCGCACGCGGCCTTGAGGTACTCCGGGCGGCCGTTCAGTCCCCAGTCGCCGCCGGGCGTTCGGGTGTGCCCGCCCTTGGTGGCGACCAGGACGCCGGTCACCCCCTTCAGGGCCTCGGCGAGCAGCTCCTCGTTGTGCCCGAAGTCGTGCTCGTCGGCGGAGTAGGCGTCGGCCGTGTCGAACAGCGTGACCCCGGCGTCGAGGGCCGCGCGGACGGTCTCGACGGCCTGGTCGCGGGACGGCCGGCCCGCCAGGGACAGGGGCATCGCGCCCATGCCGATGGCGCTGACCTCGGCGTCGGCGATCCGGCGCTGGTGCATGGTGTGCTGGTCCTTTCGTCGGCTGTCCCCACCAGCGTGCGCCCGGAGCATTAAGCTGTCCAACAGAAGGACCTGATGCCATTCAGCAGTTCGGGTGATGAATCGTGGAGTTGCGCCAGCTTGAGTACTTCGTCGCGGTCGCGGAGGAGTGCCACTTCACGCGGGCCGCGCGGCGGATGCGCGTCGCCCAGTCGGGGCTGTCCGCGTCCATCCGGGCGCTGGAGGTCGAGCTGGGCGCGCCGCTGTTCCTGCGCTCCACGCGGCAGGTCGAGCTGACTCAGGCCGGGCGGGCGTTGCTGGAGGAGGCGCGGCGGGTGCTCAGCACGGTCGACGCGGCCCGCAACGCCGTGGCGGGCGTGCAGGGGTTGCTGCGCGGCACGCTGGCCGTCGGGTCGGTCCAGTGCCTGCACGCCGTGCACCTGCCGGAGGTGCTGGCCCGGTTCCACGACCGGCACCCCGGCGTGGAGATCCGGTTGCGGCAGGGCGGTTCGGGCGAACTCGCGGAGGAGGTGCGGGCGGGCCGGCTGGACCTCGCGTTCGTCACCTCGGCCAGCGCCGGCGACCTGCCGCAGTCCTCTGTGGACACCGAGTCGATGGTGCTCGTCTGCGGCCCGGACAGCCGCTTCGCGCAAGAGGAGTCGGTGCTGCTGGCCGACCTGTCCGGGGAGTCCTTCGTGGACTTCAACCCCGACTGGGGCACGCGTGACGACGTCGACCGCGCGCTGGCGCAGGCCGGTGTGGAGCGGCGGGTCGCGGTGGAGGTCAACGACGTCCACTCGCTGCTGGACTTCGTCGGCTTCGGGCTGGGCGTCGCGCTGGTGCCCGAGTCGTTCCGGCACAAGCCGACCCGGGCCCGGTTCGTGCCGATCGCGGACGCCCCGACGACCGGCACGTCCGTGGTCACCGGGGCGAGCGTGAGCGCGGCGGCGTCAGTCCTGCTGGACATGGTGCTGGAAGACCGCACCCTCGCGACCGGTTAGCTCCCACCCGGTCGGGTCCTCCTTCACGCGGGTCCCCGGGAGCAGCTCCACCGACCCGACCAGCTCCGGCGCGGTCGGCGGCATGTGCAGGAACTCGCCGACCTTCGCCCCGCGCACGTCCAACGGGCGCTCGAACCGCACTTCCTGCAAGGACATCCCGCCGGTGAACCGCGCGTCGCGGAAGTCCACCCGGCCCAGGAACTCGCCGCCGGAGAACAGCGCCGGCTTGCCGAACGACACCTCGCGGAACGCGGTGATGCCGTGGAACCGGGTGCGCCGCGCGGTCAGCCGGCCGACCCGGCGGCCCTCCAACCGCAGGTACTCGACGTTCGCGCCGGTCAGGTCGAGGTGGTAGAGCGTCGGGTCGGTGTCCTGGCCCCACGGGAGCAGGTCGGTGATCAGCCGCTGCGCGGTGAGCCGGACGGTGCGCTCGCGGTCCTCCTCCGGCGTCGGCTTGTCCGCCGCGGTGAACCGGTGGAACGCCTGGTCGGGGTCCTCCGCCAGCTTGGTGTAGGCCGCGTGCGTGAACGGTCGCCGCAGGTAGGCGCACAGCACGTCGAGCACGGTCTGCTTGTAGCGGGGCGTGGAGCGCGCCAGGCCGGCCAGGGCGTGCATCGCGCCCACCCGGACCTGGTCGGCCTCGTCGCCCAGCATCTCCACGGCCCGCGCGAACCGCTCGTCGGCGACCTTGTCGCTCTCCAGCTCGTGCCGCGCCTCCTCGGTGCGGCGGCGGCGGTCGTTGAGCCACAGCGCGTACAGCGCGACGACCGCGCCGCCGGCGAGCCCGCCGGTCTTGACCGCCTCCGCCTTGGACAGCTTCGGCTCGACCCACAGCAGCACGACCGTCGTCGCCACGGCCACCAGGACCGCGGCGGCCACGCTCACCGCCAGCAACGCCCGTCCCCGCACGTTCACCCCACCACCTCGTCCAGTCGGCCCGCGGGCGGCACCGCGTCGGGCGGCAGCTCCAGCCCGATCCGGTCCACCGGCTCGTCGAACCGCGCGCCCTCGAACGTCACCGGCCCGCGGAAGCGCGCCCCGGCGAACTTCGCCCGGCCGAAGAACCGGGTGCGCGCGAAGTCCGCCCGGTCGCCGAACTCGACCCGGCTGAACCAGCCCAGGTCGCAGAACATCATGTCGTGCATGTGCAGCCGGCCCGTGCTGACCGAGTCGGTGAACCACGCCCCGCCGTGCACGACGAGGTGGTGGAACGAGTTGGACCGGGCCAGCCGCGCGGCCCGGACGGTCAGCTCGCCGACCTGGCGGTGCGAGAGGTCGAAGTACTCCAGGTAGGCCCGGGTCAGGTTCAGGTCGTACAGCTCGGCGCCGCCCTGGTCGTCGCGCGGCAGCAGGTCGGCGACCAGGCGCTGGGCGGTGAGCCGGACCTCCAGCTCGCGCTCGCTCTCCGGCGTGTAGTGGCCGGCGCCGTCGGGCTCCCGCTCCGGCGCGCGCTCCCCGGCCCGCGCGTCGAGCGCGTCGGGCTGGAAGGGTCGGCGCAGGTAGGCGCACAGGACGTCGAGCACCGTCTGGGTGTACTCCGGGCGGGACCGCGCGAGGCCGGCCAGGGCGTGCATCGCGCCGACCCGCACCTGTTCGGTCTCGTGACCCAGCAATTCCACCGATCGGGCGAACCTCTCGTCGGCGACCCGCGACCGGTCGTGTTCGGCCCGTTGGATCTCCAGGTCGTGGCGCTTCTCGTCCATGCGCCGGCGCCGGTCGTTGAGCCACAACGCGTACAGCGCGACGACCGACCCGGCCGCCAGCCCGCCGGACTTGATCAGCTCGTGCTTGGGGCTGTTCGGGTCCAGCACCAACAGCCAGCCCGTGACCAGCAGGAACGCGCCGACGGCGGAAACCAGCACCGGCTTGAGCCGGGGCCTGCGCCGCCGGACGACCAGCAGCAACCACACCCAGCCCACCGCGCTGACGACCGCGCCCGCGGCCCACAGGTACTTCACAAGGCGGGCATTCTTCCCGGTGACCGCCGACACGGTGACGGGAACACAACTACCCGCGGGGGAGCGGTGTGCTAACTCACCGGATTGGCCCATGATGTGGGGGTCACCGCAACGGCGGGCAACCGGCCGGACCAAGGCGTAAGGAGAACCCCGTGGACAGCGTGGAGCGCCCCAACTGGGCGCCGGTCGACATCGACCTCGGGCGTCCGAGCATCGCACGCGTCTACGACTACTGGTTGGGCGGCGCGCACAACTTCGCCATCGACCGGGCCGTGGGCGACAAGGTGCTGGCCGACGTGCCGATCCTGCGGAACGTCATCCTCAACCACCGCGCCTTCCTGCGGCGCGCCGTCCGGTACCTGCTCGCGCAGGGCATCCGGCAGTTCCTGGACCTGGGGTCCGGCATCCCGACCGTGGGCAACGTGCACGAGATCGCGCAGGCCGTCGACCCGGACGCGAAGATCGTCTACGTCGACATCGACCCGGTCGCCGTCGCGCACAGCCGCGCCATCCTCACCGGCAACGAGTCGGTCAACGTGCTGCAGACCGACGTGCGGGACGCGCGGGGCGTGCTGAAGTCCCCCGAGGTGCAGGACCTGCTCGACTTCGACCGGCCCATCGCCGTGCTGATGATCGCCCTGTTGCACTTCGTGCCCGACACCGACGACCCGCACGGCATCGTCGCCGCCTACCGGGACGCCCTCCCGCCCGGCAGCTTCCTCGCCGTCTCCCACGCCGGCTACGAGGACGGCGAGTGGAACCCGGCGTGGGACGACGCCCGCGGCACCTACAACCGCGGCGTCAGCGAGATGACCTACCGGCGCAAGTCGGAGGTGGAGGCCCTGTTCGACGGCTTCGACCTGGTGGAGCCGGGCGTGGCGCGGCTGCCCCTGTGGCACCCCGAGTCGCCCGACGACGTGGACGAGGGCGCCGCCCACTTCCTGGGCTTCGGCGCCGTGGGGCGGAAGTCCTGATGTTCGACTCCAGCACGCGCACGCCCGTATCCTCTGCGTTGTGGCGGTAGGCCGGCGGACATGACGGAACAGGTTGACCATCGGGTGGCGACACCGGGCCGATCGAACCTCGACCCCGCCGTACTGGCCGGGGCGGAGTCCTTCGCCCGCACGTGGGCCACCGCGGTGATCGGCAGCAGTTACGTCCCGATGACCCGCACCGAGGTCGCCGAGCACCTCCAGGCGCTCACCGAGGTGCTGGTGCACGCGCTGCACGCGAGCCCGTTCCGCACCGCGCCCGGCTACGAGATCGGCGCCCGCCTGGTGGAGGCGCACTTCACCGGCACGGACACGCTCGGCCGCACCATCCAGCTGCTCGGCGACGACCTGCTCGCCGAGCTGGGCATCGCGCCCGACGAGCTGATGCGGTCCCGCCTGGCCGCGTTGCAGGGCGCGCTGTCCGCCGGGTACGCCCGCGCGCTGCGCGAGCGCACGCTGGCCGAGCAGGAGGCGATCCGGGCGGCCGTGCTGGACGCCCGCGACCAGGCCGAGGCGGCGCTGCGGGCCTCCGAAGCGCGGTTCCGGGCGATGTTCACCGAGGCCGCGATCGGCATCGGCATCGCCGACATCGAGGGCCGCATCCTCGACGTCAACCAGGCGTTGCAGGACATGCTCGGGTTCAGCGTCGAGGAGATGCGGCAGTACAACATCCGCGACCTGATGCACCCGGAGGACGGCTCCAGCGTCTGGCGCCTCTACGACCAGCTCACCGCCGGGGAGTGCGACCACTACCGGGCGGAGAAGCGGTTCCGCCGCGCCGACGGCGAGCAGGTGTGGACGCACCTGACGCTGTCCCTGGTCCGCGACGACCACGGCGACCCGCAGTACCAGGTGGCGATGATCGAGGACGTCACCGACCGCCACCTGCTGCAGAACCGGCTGCGCTACCAGGCGCTGCACGACCCGCTGACCGGCCTGCCCAACCGGGCGCTGTTCCTGGAGCGGCTCGGGCGGGTGTTCAACAACCGGGCGCGCCGCCGCGCCGGCCTGTGCTACCTGGACCTCGACGGGTTCAAGGTGATCAACGACAGCCTGGGCCACGACATCGGCGACCAGCTGCTGGTCGAGGTCGGCCGGCGGTTGGACCACTCGGTGTCCGGCGAGGGCAAGCTGGTCGCGCGGATGGGCGGCGACGAGTTCGTCATCCTGGTGGAGGGGTCGGCGGACACCCAGGACATCGTGGACGTGGCCGACCGGGTGTTACGGGAGCTGGAGTCGCCGATCCGGATCGGCGGGCACGAGCTGACCGTGTCGGCGTCGATCGGCATCGTGGAGCGGGCGCTGTCCGGCACGACCGCGGCCGACCTGATGCGCGACGCCGACATCACGCTGTACTGGGCGAAGGCGGACGGCAAGTCGCGCTGGGCGCTGTACGACCCGGAGCGCAACGCCCGCGAGGTCGCCCGGTTCACGCTGTCCGCGACCATGCCCGCGGCGCTGGAGCGCGACGAGTTCTACGTGGACTACCAGCCCCTGGTGCGGCTGGAGGACAGCACGGTCGTCGGCGTCGAGGCGCTGGTGCGGTGGCAGCACCCGGAGTTCGGGCGGCTCGCGCCGGACCGGTTCATCGAGCTGGCCGAGGAGACCGGGCTGATCGTCCCGCTGGGCCGGTGGGTGCTGCGGGCGGCCTGCCGGCAGGCCCGGCGGTGGCTGGAGGAGTTCGGCGAGTCCGCGCCGTTCGTGTCGGTGAACCTGGCGGTGCGGCAGTCGCGGGACCCGGAGCTGGTGCGGGACGTGAAGCGCATCCTGGACGAGTGCGCGTTGCCGCCGCACCACCTGCAGCTGGAGCTGACCGAGAGCGCGATCATGGGCACCGCCGACGAGCCGTTGGAGGCGCTGCGGGCGTTGTCCGACATGGGCGTGCGGATCGCCATCGACGACTTCGGCACCGGCTACTCGAACCTGGCCTACCTCAAGCACCTGCCCGTGCACGAGCTGAAGATCGCCGGGTCGTTCATGGAGGGGTTGCGGGCGGCCGACGAGGAGGACCCGGTCGACGTCCAGATCGTGTCCACGCTGGTGCAGTTGGCGCACGCGTTGCAGCTGGGCGTGACGGCGGAGGGCGTGGAGACGCCGTCGCAGGCCAAGCGCCTGCACCGGATCGGGTGCGACACCGGGCAGGGCTGGTTCTTCGCCAAGCCGATGACGCCCGGCGAGATCGACGAGCTGCTGCGCGCCTGATCAGGCCAGGTCGATGACGACCTTGACGTCGTCCTCCTCCTTGTCGAGGGCCTCGGTGAAGCGGTCCAGGGGGATCCTGCGGGTGATCAGGCCGTCCAGCCACGCCCGGTCGGCGCGGGCGAGGGCTTCGGCCGCGGTCTCGTAGTCGGGCAGGCCCGCGTTCACCGTGCCGATGACGGCCTTGTTGTGCAGGACGACGGAGTCGAACACGGACGGGTCGAGCGGGACCGGGTCGTGGTCGCCGGTCAGGCCCGCGAGGACCGTGGTCGAGGCCCGCCGGACGGTGTCCCAGACGACGGGGGCCGCGCCGGTGCACTCGATGGCGACGTCGACGTCCCCGACCTCGTCCAGCGAGCGGTGGTAGTGCGCGCCGAGGGCCCGGACCAGGTCGGGTTTCGGGCCCTTCTCGACGCGGTCCACCACGTGCACCTCCAGGCCGCGCTGGGTGGCCAGGAGGGCGGCCAGCAAGCCGATCGGGCCGGCCCCGGTGACCAGGGCTTTCCGCGGCTGCACGTGGGCGCGCCGGGACTGCCGGTCGGCCTGGGTCCAGGCCTTGGCCACGATCGACGCCGGTTCGGTCAGGACGCCCAGCTCGCCCAGGGTGGGGTCGAGGCGGACGGCGTACTTGGGCGGCACGCTCCAGCGCTGCATGCCGTACCCGTCCAGCTCCTTGATGCCGCGCTCCAGGTACCCGCCGTTGCGGCAGAAGTCCCAGGCGTCCACGGCGCACGCCGGGCACGGTTCGGGGTCCGGCCTGCGGACCACGCCCGCCACCAGGTCGCCCGGTGCGAACCCCGAACCGTCCGGCGCGGAGAGGACCCGCCCCACCGACTCGTGGAAGGGCACCAGGCCGTCCCTGCCCGGCGGGAGCCGGCCGAAGCCGTCGCGGATGATCTCCACGTCGGTGCCGCACATGCCGGCCAGCAAGCCCCGCACGACCACTTCGTCGGACGGCGTGGTGACCTCGTGGTCCACCACCGTCGCCAGGTCGGGCTTGCCTGGCACCACCATCGCGGCCCGCACCGTGTCACCCACGGGACGAGAGGCTACGGCGGTCCACGCCGGTCTACGACTCAGCGCACGACCCGCGGCACGTTGTGGCCGAACACCTCCACCGCCGGGGACGCCCCGCCCAGGTCCGCCGACCGGTAGCGGGCGGTGAGCGTGACGGTCTCGCCCGGCCACAGCGTCACGTAGTTGTCGCTCCAGTCGGTGGGCAGGACTTCCGGGCCGCCGGCGCCCTTGCGGATCGTCGCCCGCACGAAGAACGCGACCGAGCGGCCGGTGTTGGTCAGCTCCACCCGGGTCTCGCCGTCGGTCGAGGCGGTCCTCACCGCCACCTGGCCGGTCGGGAGGCGGTCCAGGCCCTTGAGGTCGGCGTAGGCGGACTGGGGCGTGTGGTACCAGGTGGACTTCGCGTAGTCGAGGGTGTCGGGCTTGGTGGACAGCCAGTAGACGTTGCGGTCGAGGACGCGGCCCTGGCCGTCCTTGAGCAGGAGGCGCACGAAGTACGTCGTGGACAGGCCGCCCGGGGTGGGCAGGGTGCCGGCGCGGGTGGACCCGTTGGCGCGGGCGGTGACCGGGTGGGTGTCGTCGGCCTTCACCGTGCCGTCCAGGGTGAAGACGGTGGCCTGGACCCGCAGGCCGCCCACCTCGGCCAGGCCCGTGTTCACCACGACGAGCGAGCGGTCGTCGTAGGAGTACTGGACGTGCAGGGGCCGCAGGGCGGCCTTCGCGCCGAAGTACGAGCCGGCCGTGGCCAGGTGGTAGTCGTACAGGTGCCAGTAGAGCGTCGGCCAGGCGTCGTTGAGCATCCAGTGGATGACGCCCGTGGCCGGTTTCGACGGGTCGGACGAGTTGCGGCCGAACGCTTCCAGTTGGGCGCGGTTGACCTCGTAGTTCGCCAGTTGGGCCTTGCGCACCAGTTGTTCCGGTGTGGCGGGCCGGCCGTACCGGTTGTCCAGGGCGGTGCCCCAGAAGGACAGCTTGTTGAACGTCGGGGACGGCGCCAGGTGGTACTGCACGGCGTTGTAGTCGGTGAGCTTGGCGATGTCCCGCGGGGTGAGGAACTTCCGCAGCTCGTCCAGCTCCGGGATGGTCGGGCCGGGGCCGACCTCGGACGCGAAGCCGAACGCCCCGCCGAGGCGCTTGGTGTACCAGTAGGTCGGCGGGACCCACCAGTACGGGCCCTCCATCTTCATCCCGGGCGCGCCCAGCCGGGGCGAGGCGATGGCCTTGGCGGAGGAGACGATGGGCAGGTTCCAGTGCGCGCGGGCGAGGGCGTCCAGGTAGACGCGTTCCAGCTCCGCGCCGGGCGCGGCGTCGCTGCCGATCAGGAAGCCGAGCATCGACGGGTGGTTGCGCACGCGGCGGGCCTCGCTCTCCGCGGACTCGCCGGCGACGCGCATGTCCTCGGCGTCGAAGGACGCGTAGTCCTCCCACTTCGAGCAGCACTCCCAGCCGGTGAGCAGCATGATGCCGAGCCGGTCGGCGAGGTCGTACAGCTCGTCGTTCTCGGGCTTGCCCTCCAGGCGCAGGGTGTTCATGCCCATCGAGCGGACGAGCCCGAGCTGGTCCTCGATCCTGCGCACGTCGGTGCGCAGGAACAGGTCGGAGGCCCACCCGCCGCCGCGCACGAGGAACGGCTTGCCGTTGACGTGGAACTGCCGCCCGCCGTCCACCAGCGACGACGAGACCTCGCGGATGCCGAACCGGGTGGTGGCGCGGTCGGAGTCCTGATCGTTGACGGTCGCCGTGAAGGACGCGGTGTAGAGGGGCTGGTCACCCATCTGGAACGGCCACCACACGCGGGGGCGGGTGACGTCCTCGGTGAACGTGACGGTCGTGGTCGCGCGGGCGGCGAGGGTGACCGTCCGGCTGTGCGGGGTGTGACCGATGGTGCCGGTGACCAGGGTGGTGACCGGGGCGTCGGTGTTGTTGCGGGCTTCGACCTCGAAGGTGACCTTCGCGCTGTCGAGGGCGGGCAGCGGCAGGTCGGCGGTGGCCCGGGGGAAGCGCAGGGAGACCGGGCCGCTGGTGGTGAAGCGGACGTCGCGGAACAGGCCCTGGTTGCGGTCGGGCGGCAGTTGCGACCAGTCGATGAAGTGGATGAGCAGGTCCTGCTTCGGGTCGGCGGCCCGGGCGCGGATCGCGAGGGCGTTCGCGCCGGGCCGGAGGAGGGCGGTGACGTCGAACTCGTGCGTGGGGTACGCGCCGACGACCCGGTCCGGGCCCGCCACCAGGGCGCCGTTGAGCCAGACCTCGCCGCGCGAGATGACGCCGCCGTCGAGCCGGAGGGACGTGTGCGTGCCGGGGCGGGGGTCGGCGGTGAAGACCTTGCGGTACCACCAGGGGACGGTGAAGTCGGCCGGGTCCACCTGCTTGAGGTTGTCGCCGCGGGTGAGGTCCGGGTAGGCGCCGCCGGCGACCAGGCCGGCGAGGACGGTGGAGCGGGCGGGCACGGTGAGCCAGCCGGCGTCGGAGTACCCGGTGGTGGAGATGTCCGCGCCGGTCTGGGGCGCGCGGGCGCTGGACTGCAGCCGCCAGTCGGGGACGGTGGCGGCGGTGCCGGGGTCGGCGGCGACCGTGAGCGGGGCCTGGGGCGTGCCGGCGGTCCGACCGGGCCGGTCTGTGGGAAGGGCGACGGCGTCGGGCACGGCGAGGGCCAGTGCCAGAGCCGCCACGAGCGGGACTGCCCGTGAGCGCATTGCAACTCCCCTGATCAGGGCGGCGGCTCTTCGTAAAGGAGGTTTCCGTTCAGTGGGGCGGTCGGGCAATGCTGCCGACGGGTGACGCGGGTGTGCGCGATGGCGACGCTCCGTGCGCGCCGATCGGATACTTTGGGCTCCATGCGCCGTGCCGTGCCGCTCCTCGCCGCCGTGTTGCTCCTCGCGGGCTGCTCCGAGTCGACCACCGGCTCCCCGACCCCGGGCTCGCCCACCAGCGCGACCACCGGGTCGTCCGGCAAGCCGACCTCGACGTCGAAGGAACCGGCCAAGCGGCCGAAGACGATCAACCTGAAGGACGTCGATCCCTGCACGCTGCTCACCGACGCCCAGCGCAAGGAGCTCGGCCTCGACCGCCCGCCCACGAAGGGCACGTCCACCGTGTTCCAGTCGCCGTCGTGCGACCACAACCGCGAGGACCGCACGTGGGGCGCGACCGTGATCACCGCCACCACCGCGGGCATCGAGTTCTTCACCGACGGCAGCTTCGACGTCGAGACCCAGCAGCTCCAGGTGGCCGGCTACCCGGCGGTCCTCGGCAGCACGCCCGAGCAGAAGAGCTCCTGCTACCTGGGGGTGGACGTGTCCGACGGGCAGGTGCTGGCGCTCCAGACGACCAGCATCGACGAGTCGGTGCCCCAGGGCCGGCTGTGCGAGCTGGTGCAGCAGATCGCCGGTGCGGCGGTCGCCACCCTTTCAGCTCGCTGAAACACGAGTAGAACTACTCGCTTTGCACGTGGAACCATCCACCCGCGTCACGCATCAGAGCTAGAGTCATCCCAAATGCACACGCTGGGGTATGTGCAGCACTACAGGAGGGTGTGCCGTGTTCATCGCGGATGGTGGTGGCGGGGGTACCACGGATACTCCGCCGGCGTACAGCGGGACGCAGCAGAAGCTGCACGTCGACCCGACGGCCATTCCCGAGGCGAAGAAGGTGTTCGCCGACGCGCTGGAGCGCCTCGACGCGCAGCTGCGGGACGCGGAGTGGGCGTTGCGCGCGAAGAACTGGGCGGGCGACCCGGTCTCCAAGGAGACCGCGGAGAAGTTCAACCAGGACACCTTCGAGGCCGGTGACTCCGCCGCGCTGACCGCGATCAAGGAGTACCGCAAGCAGCTCGACGGCGTGGTGCGGCAGCTCCAGGCGATCGAGGACAACTACCGCCGCGTCGAGGGTGACAACGTCGCATCCTGGGGACGCGTCAAGCGCGACTGACCACCACCGACCACAGACTGATGGACAACGCACCCGAGGGGGGCGAGCACGATGGGTGACCACCGCTGGCGCGGGTATGCCCACCCCGATCTGCACCGCATGATCAACGAAGGCCCGGGCGTCGCCGCCTCCCGTCCGATCGAGGACAAGTGGAAGGCGCTCTCCGAGACCCTGGCCGACATCGACGAGTCGATCCACCGCGGCCTGGAGAAGCTGGGCGCCAAGTGGGAGGGCTCGACCGCCGACGAGACCCAGAAGGCGCTGTCGCCGCTCGCCCAGTGGGCCGGTGACGCCAAGCAGGGCTCCGACACGATGAAGGCCTCCGCGCAGCTGCAGGCGGACTACATCGCGGACGCCCGCAAGGAGATGCCCGAGCCGGTCAAGGTGACCACCGAGGCCCCGTCGACCGGGGACAAGGTCCTCGGCGCGCTGGGCGGCCCGGTGGGCATGATGCACGTCATCAACCAGCAGAAGGACCACGAGGCCCAGGAAGCGGCGCAGGACAACGCCGAGGCCAAGGCCGTCGAGGTGATGAACAACTACCAGTCCAGCAGCGAGTGGAACTCCAACACGCTGGGCGAGTTCGTCCCCCCGCCGCAGGTCGTGGTCGACACCCCGCCGCCCGGCGGGCAGCAGAGCTACAACACCAGCAGCGCGAACTACAACAGCACGCCGACGTGGACGCCGCCCGGTGACGGCGGCGGCGGCACCACCAAGCCGTCCTGGACCGCGCCCACGCCGACCCCGCCGGCGGCCCCGCCGCCGTCGTTCCCGGGCGGCACCACCAACCCGTCGTGGGTGACGCCCACGCCGACCCCGACCCCGCCGCCGGTCACGCCGACGCCCACGCCGCCGATCGGCGGTCTGCCGCCGGGCACGAACCCGCCCGGTGGTCCGACGCCCGCCTGGAAGCCGCCGACGGGCACGAACCCGCCGGTGCCGCCGCGCGTGCCGACCGGTCCGGGTGGTCAGAACCGGCCGGGTGTGCCGCCGATGCGTCCCGGCATGCCGGGCGGTCCCGGTGGTCCCGGTGGTCCGAACGGCATGGGTCGCGGCTTCGGCCCCGGCGGTCCCGGTATGCCGGGCATGCCCGGTGGCCCCGGCATGGGCGGCAACCCGAGCGGGATGCCCGGTCGTGGCGGCATGGCCGGTGTCGGCGGCTTCGGTCCCGGTGGCCCCGGCGGTCCGGGCGGCCCCGGTGGTCGTCCCGGTGGTCCGGGCGCGGGCATGGGCGCGGGTGGCGCGGCCGGCCACGGCGCGAACGGCGAGGACGACATCGAGCACAAGTCCGCCGACTACCTGGTCGAGACGGACGACGTGTTCGGTGACGACCGCCTGGTCGCGCCGCCGGTGATCGGCGAGACCCCGCAGTAGCTCGACAGTTCGGCGTCCAGGCCGGGACCTCCACGGGTCCCGGCCTGGACTGGCAAGAGGGCCCCATCGTCGGGGTGGGGCCGGTGCTGAGGGTGACGTGGAGCGGCAGCAGTGACCATTTTCGGGGGGCAGGCCGAGAGGGAACCGATCACCCTCTCCGCCGAGGAGTTCGACGTCCTGTGGGAACGGCTCGACCTCGGGCCGATGCCGTTGGTGATCAAGGTGCCGTCGCCGGGCAAGACCCACCAGGAGCGGGCCGACCTGGAGCGCCGCGTGTGGCAGGCCGTCGGCGCGCGCGGGTTGGGCGGCCCGACCGGGCTGCACCCGGAGCTGGACTACCTGCTCCGGCAGTTCGTCCGGCCGGAGCGCGAGGTGGACGGCCGCATCTGGGTGGGCCGCAGCGTGCGCGTGCTCGCGGTGGCCAACGGCGACCACGGCGCGATCGCGACCTTGAGCGACAACCAGCTGACGTTCCGGCGCGCGGCCGGCAGCGGCCTGCCCAGCGCGGTCCTCGGCACGCTGCCCGCGCACCCGGCGGGCACGGGTCACTCGGTGACCATGCCCAGCGCCGACCTGGAGAAGGCGGTGAAGAACTCCGACGGTTCGCCCAAGAGCCTGGAGAACTCGCTGCGCAACCACGGCGTGCGCCAGGAGGACGCGACGACGCTGGTGAAGATGTTCACCGGCCTGGTCCACACGGGCAACTTCGGCGCGGCGGCCCGGGACAAGTACGGCAAGCGCTGCCGGCCGGACCGGGTGGTGGCGTTCTTCGACACCGAGGACGGGCGCTACCTGCAGCAACGGCGGGCGTCGAACGGGTCGGAGCCGTGGAGCACGTTCACGCCGACCGACGCGCGCCGGTTGGTGCACCAGGTGGAGGAGCTGCTGGCCGAGGCCGTGCGCGCCGCGAAGATCTAGCGCCCCCGGGGTCGGGTCGGCGCGTCCCGTATGCGCGCCCGGCGCCCGGTTCGGCGGGTTTCCTGCGCGCGCCCGGCCCCCGGGTCTGGCGTTCGGGTCGTTCCTGGGGTTTGATCTGGTCACCGCTGCCGCCCCCTTGCACGAGGAGACGGCCAGATGACCATCGAGCGACGGCAGTTCCTGATCGGATCCGGAGCGGCCCTACTCGGTAGCGCGGTGTTCGCCGGCACCGCGCGAGGCTCGGCACCCGCACCCGCCGACCTGTGGCGGGAGTTCGCGGCCGACCCGAACGCCCACCCGCGCATCCCCAACGTCGCCTTCGCCGGCTACCGGACCGGGCAACGCCCGCCCCGCCCCGCCGTGCGCGCCAACGTCCTGCGCTACGGCGCCAAGCCGGACGGTTCCGCCGACGCCTCCGCCGCCGTCAACCGGGCCATCGAGGACGTCGGCCGGCGCGGCGGTGGCACGGTGCTGCTGCCCGCCGGGACCTACCGCATCGACGACATCGTCCGCGTCGGCTACTCGAACGTCGTCCTGCGCGGCGTCGGCAGTGCCCGCACCACGCTGTTCGCCACGCGCTCGCTCGAAGAGGTCGTCGGGATCAACCGCAGCCGGTACGGCGGCGCCAGTTCCGCGTGGAGTTGGAGCGGTGGGCTGGTGTGGGTGTGCCACCGCGACCGGTACCGCGCGCTGGTCGACGCGATCCGCGCGCAGCGCTGGCCGTTCGAAGGCTGGACCGGCAACGGCGGTGACGAGAGCACCGAGCTGACGAGGATTGTTGAACACGCGGATCGTGGAACGTGTGACCTCACCGTCGCCGACGGGTCGGAACTCCGCGCCGGGCAACGGGTCCTGCTCCAACTGGACGACGACGGCGAGCACGGGCTGTTCAAGCACATGTGCGGCGACATCCCGGGCACGCAGACCTACAAGTGGAGCGACAAGACGAAACTGTTGTCGTACAAGCCTTTCCTGTGGCCGGTCCGCATCGAATCGGTGCGCGGCAACAAGGTCCGCCTGGTCCAACCGCTGCCCCTGGACGCCCGCCCGTCCTTCAACCCCCGCCTGACCACGCTCGCGCCGCCGATCACCGGCGCCGGCGTCGAGGGCCTGACGATCCGCATGGTGAAGACGGCCCGCCCGGCCCACTTGCAGGACAAGGGGTACAACGGCCTGGCGTTCCAGTGCGCCTGGGACTGCTGGGCCGACGACGTGTCCGTTGTGGACAGTGACAACGGGTTCCTCCTGGTGTCCGCCAAGGGTGTTTCGCTGCTGAACACCCGCGTCGAGGGCCGGGGTCAGCACCACTCGTACGCTTGCCGCGAGCAGTCGCACGACAACCTGGTGCAGGACTTCGCAATCGGCGCCTTCACCGAACCGCCCACGCCCGGGTCCGGCCACCACGGCATCAACGTGGAAGGCCTGTCGTGCGGCAACGTCTGGTCGCGCGGGCGGATGGACGCGGGCACGTTCGACACGCACCGCGGCCTGCCGTTCGCCAACGTCCGCACCGAGATCACGATCCGCAACGACGGCGCGCACGGCGGTTCGGCGGACGCGGGACCGTTGTACGGGGCGAGGTTCACGCACTGGAACGTGACCGTCACCAACGGCCGGGCGGGCTGCGTGAAGATCGACCACGTGGCACCGCTGAGCGCCACGGTCGGCATCAGCGAGGTCACCGAGTTCGGCCAGATCGACAAACCGGACTTCACCGGCCCCCTGAACGCGGCCCTGGAGTCCTACGGCACCCCGGTCGAGCCCCGCAACCTGCACCAGGCCCAACGCGCCCTGCGCCACCGCTAACCTGGTCGGATGCCGCCCAAGCCCGTCGACCCGACCGAGCTGCGCACCGCCGTGGCCGCCGTGATCCCCTGGCTGACCGGGGAAGCGGACAAACCGGACCGCCCGGTCCTGGCCACGGCGGTGAAGCTCAGCCTGCGCACCCTGGAACAGCTCGCCCCGGGCCGCAGCGTCGAGGTGCGGGTCCCGCCATTCGCGGCAGTCCAGTGCGTAGCCGGCCCCCGCCACACCCGAGGCACCCCACCGAACGTGATCGAAACCGACCCGGAAACCTGGCTCCTCCTGGCCACAGGCCGCCTGGAGTGGTCCCAGGCCCTGGAGGCCGCGCGGGTGACCGCATCCGGCAGCCGAGCCGACCTCTCCACCCTGCTCCCGGTCGTCCGGATCTGACTAAGCTCGACCGGGTGAAGGCGCTCAAGGCGGTCGCCGCCATCCTCGCGGTCGGAACGGTCCTCGCCGGGTGCGGCAGCAGCGAGTGGGAGGGCGACGTCCGCTTCAAGGTCACCAAGGTCACCAAGGACGAAGTGCTGGTGTCCGGCCAGAAGTGGGAGGGTCAGCTCTCCCTGGAACTCGCCCAGGACCAGCCGTCCGGCGCGGCGCCCATCACCGGGGGTTTCGTCCGGCTTGACGAGGCGCCCTCCGGCGTCGAGGTCGGCGACACCCTGGTCTGCAAGGTGAAGCAGCGCGACGAGAGCAAGCTCGACGACGCCGAGGGCGTGCAGTCCATCAGTTCGTGCCGCAAAGCCTGAGCGCAGCGCGGGCAGCCGGCTAACGTCTGCCCCGTGAAGGCGTTCAAGATCGGCGCGCCGCTGTTGGTGGCCGGCTCGCTGCTCACCGGGTGCAGCGAGTGGACGGGCGAGATCCGGTTCAAGGTCGTCCGCATCCACCCCGCGTACGAGAGCGTCGGTCAGACGCGCCCGCCCTACGTCGTGATGGAGCCGGACCGGGAGCAGCCCGAGGGACTGCCCCCGATCACCACCGAGGGCGCGAACATCGACCAGTTCCCGCCCGACATCGAGGTCGGCGACGTGGTGCTCTGCCACCACCGCCGCTGGGACGACAACGGCCTCGATGGCATCGACCCCCAGGACGAGACCGGGCCCTGCCGCCGACCCTGACCGGTCAGAACCAGGAACCGACCGTCCGGTCCCAGGCGCCCTTCGCGCCTTCCACGATGTCCCGGCCACCCTCGACGACGTCACCGACACCGCCGACCACGACGTCCAGGCCGTCGCTGACGATCTCCTTGCCGGTGTTGACCAGGCCGGTGCCCGCGTTCGACCAGTTGCCGTTCCACGCCTCGCGGCCGGCGTTGTAGAGGCCGGACCCCGCGTCGGTCACCAGGTCGGCCGCGCCGACGGCCGTGCCGCTCACCGCGTCGAGCACCGGCCCGACGACCGGGATGTGCGAGCCGGGCAGCGAGGGGCCGACCGGGTTGTCGTGCCACTTCTGCTCGGTCACCGAGGCGCCGTCGCCATTGGCGATCCGGGCCAGGTTCTGCACCGACTCCGAGCCCTTGTCGTAGTAGGCGGAGTGGGCGTGGTCGATCATGGACGAGTCGGAGGTGCCGAACACCTTCGCGCCGAAGCGGTCGTCGTACGGGCCGATCGACGAGCCGTCCCGGGTGAACCAGCTCGAACTGGTGCCCTGGACCACCGGGTCGTGCTCGGTCGCGCCGGCGTAGACGTGGCCGGGACCCACCGAGAGCTGGCTGACGTTGGACGCGCCCACGCCCGGCGAGCCGACGAAGGCGATGTCGTCGGCCGCGAGGCCGTTCATGCCCGCGTAGCCGACCGTGGTGGAGCCGTAGGAGTGGCCGATCACCGTGAGGTGCTGGCGGTTGCCGGCCGCCTCGGCGGCGGCGCGGTAGCCGTTGACGTCTGCCACGAGGTTCGCACCACCCTCGCGGGCCTGCGCCGGGTTGTCGACCTCGCCGGGCGCCCAGCCGGGTGCGTCGTAGCCGAGCCACTGGATGGTGGCGTTGCCGTTCGGGCCCATCGCCTCGCGCAGGTTGGCGGCCTGGCCGACGGAGAAGCTGTCCAGCTCGGAACCGGTGCCCGGCACGCACACGGCGAGGTTCTTGGCCGTGTCGGGGTCGCCGTAGGCGATGGCCATGCCGCCATCGCCGCGCGGGCCGTACGGGTCGTAGGCGAGCACCCGGACGTCGCTTGCGTTCCAGCCCTTCTCCCCGGCGATCCGCGTGGCATCACGGAGGCTGGATTCGGCCTTGGCGGCGTTGTCCGCCTTGGTGGCCGCTTCCTGCCGCTGCTCCGAGAGCGACGCGTACTGCGGGTCGTTCATGAGCTTGTTCAGGTCTTCGGACTTGTTCGGGTCGAGACCCAACTCGCGTGCGCGGGCGTCCATCTGCGACTGGAGCTGGTCGCGCTCCGCGCCGAAGCGCTGGATGTCGTCCTTGATGCGGGCACGGTTCGCCTGGTCGAGCACACCGGAGGGCAGGCCGCGGAGTTGACCCAGTTCCTGGAACTTCGTGCGCAGGAGTTCGTCCTGCTGTTCCTTCGTCAGCGACTTCCACCACTCGGCGACCTTCTTCGGGTCGGTGCCCGGCGGCGGGACCGCAGCGGTGGTGCGCATGGCCTGGACGGCCGTGTTCCAGCCCGCGTCCTTCGCCGCGACTTCCTGGAAGGCCGGGCGGACGCCGGTCAGGGCCTTGGCGTACGAGCGCAGGACGTTCTCGTAGCTGTTCTTGACGTTGGTCAGCTGCTCGTTGACCTTGTTCGCCAGCTCCCGGGTCTGGGCCTCGTCCAGCGCCGGGGAGCGGCCGCGCCAGAAGTCGATGAGCTGGTCCGCGCTGCCGCGCATCTGCCCGTACGCGCGGGACGCGGCCTGGACGATGTCGATGCCCGCGCCCAGGCGTTCGCCGGCCACGGTGGCGGACTTCGTCGACAGGTCCGCCCGTGCGCCGAACTTCGTGGCGGACTCGCCCTGCCACGTGGCGGTCGCGGTCTGGCCGCCGGACGTGACGGCCTGGCTCGCGCGGCCGACCGCGCTCCGCGCGCCGCTGATGGGGTCCGCCGCGGCGGCCACTCGGCCCGCGTCGCCGGACGCGAGCTGCCCGTACAGGACCTCGGGGTCGACGTAGCTCACGCGAGGCCACCTTCCACGGTGCGGAACGAGTTCTGGGAGTCGTCGTCGGCGCGCTGGTAGGCGTCGGCGTTCTCGTTCAGGCCGTCGCCCGCGTCGCGGTACCAGGCGCTGCCGCGGCGCAGGTCGTCGGACTGCTCGCCGGCCCACTTGGCCAGGGCGTCGGCGAACTCGGCGGCGGCGGCGACCTCGCCCAGGGCACCCGCGTCCAGCCGCAGCATGGAGATCATCTCCGCGCCGTCGCCCGCCGCGTCCGCACCCTCGTGGAACTGCTTGGACGCCGCGCGCAACGTCTCTGGTCGCACACCGAACACGGTTCCCCACCCTTCGTGCCGCACAGCCGCTGGACCCTCCGACGCAGCACGATCATCCCCGGTTCCGCCCATCCCGGACGTCGATGCGGAACCATGTCCGCCGTGGCCGCGTCGGTAGGGCGGCACAGAACACCTGGAGGGGCGATGGGCGGCTGGAACCCGCAGCGGTGGACGGCGAAGTTCGAGGAGCAGGCCGCGATGTTCCGCGCGGCCGTGGGCGCGGCCGACCCCGAGGCCAAGGTGCCCAGCTGCCCCGGCTGGACGTTCACCGAGCTGACCCTGCACGTCGGCCGCTTCCTCCAGACCTCCCTCGAATACCTGCGCAGCGGCAGCACGGTCCGGCTCAACCTGCCCCCGGTGCCGCGGGACGTCGTCCCCCTCGACTACCTGGACGCGCAGCTCGCGCTGGCCGCCGAGGTGCTGCCCGCCGTCCCCGGCAACCGCCCCGCCTGGACGTTCTCGCCCGCCGCGCCCGACCTGGCGTGGGTGTGGCACCGCCGCATCGCCCACGAACTCGACCTGCGCCGCTGGGACGCCCAGGCCGCCCTGCGCGAACTGGTCGCCGGCGACACCGACTTCGCCGTGGACGGCATCGAGGAGTCCCTGGGCACCCTCCTGGCCGCCAAGTACGCCACCGACGTCCCGCCGACCGCCAAGGGCGCCGCGTTCGTGCAGCTCACCGACGTCCCCGAGGCGTGGGTGGTCACCCTGGAGCCCGGCGTGGTTCCCGAGCTGCGGGCCGCGTGGCCGGGTGAGGAGACCGACCTCCAGATCACCGGCGAGGCGCAGATCGTCCACTACGGGCTCTGGGGCCGGCTGCCGCTCAAGACCACCGGTGACCAGAGCCTGCTCAGCGTGATCAAGCTGGACTGACGGGGTGTGCTTGCTCACGTCCGACGGGTGCTGATGGGGGTGGTTCACCCCCCGTTCGCCTTACACTCGGTGTGCAGCCCGCCCGCGTCGCTAGGGAGCACTCGGTGGTCACCGACCAGTCAGCAGCCGGCCGCACCGATACCGAGCAGGAGCCCCGCGAGGAATGCGGGGTGTTCGGTGTCTGGGCGCCAGGCGAAGAGGTCGCCAAACTCACCTACTACGGCCTGTACGCGTTGCAGCACCGCGGGCAGGAAGCCGCCGGCATCTCCGTCGGCGACGGCAGCCAGGTCGTCGTTTTCAAGGACCTGGGCCTGGTCAGCCAGGTGTTCGACGAACAGGTGCTGTCCAGCCTGCGCGGCCACGTCGCCGTCGGGCACTGCCGCTACTCCACGACCGGCTCCACCACGTGGGAGAACGCCCAGCCCACCTTCCGCACCACGGCGACCGGCTCCGGCCTGTCGCTGGGCCACAACGGCAACCTGGTGAACACCGCCGAGCTGCTGAGCCGCGCCCGCGAGCTGGGCGTGGACACCAGCCACGGCGCGACCACCGACTCGGACCTGGTGTGCGGGCTGCTCGCGGCGCAGGCCGCGGACATCGGCATCGAGCAGGCCGCCATGCAGCTCCTGCCGACCCTGCGCGGCGCGTTCTGCCTCGCCTTCTCCGACGAGTCCACCCTCTACGCGGCGCGCGACCCGCACGGCGTGCGCCCGCTGGTGCTGGGCCGGCTGGAGCGCGGCTGGGTCGTGGCCAGCGAGACCGCCGCCCTGGACATCGTGGGCGCGTCGTTCGTCCGCGAGGTCGAGCCGGGCGAGCTGATCGCGATCGACGAGAACGGCCTGCGGTCGTCCCGGTTCGCCAACCCCGAGCCCAAGGGCTGCATCTTCGAGTACGTCTACCTGGCCCGCCCGGACACCACGATCGCCGGCCGGTCCGTGCACGCCACCCGCGTCGAGATCGGCCGCCGCCTGGCCCAGGAGCACCCGGTGGAGGCCGACCTGGTCATCCCGGTGCCCGAGTCCGGCACTCCGGCCGCCATCGGCTACGCGCAGGCCTCCGGCATCCCCTACGGGTCCGGCCTGGTCAAGAACGCCTACGTGGGCCGCACGTTCATCCAGCCGTCGCAGACCATCCGGCAGCTGGGCATCCGGCTCAAGCTCAACCCGCTGCGCGACGTCATCCGCGGCAAGCGCCTGGTCGTCGTGGACGACTCGATCGTGCGCGGCAACACCCAGCGCGCCCTGGTCCGCATGCTGCGCGAGGCCGGCGCGGTCGAGGTGCACGTCCGGATCGCGTCCCCGCCGGTGAAGTGGCCGTGCTTCTACGGCATCGACTTCGCCTCCCGCGCCGAGCTGATCGCCAACGGCCTCGACGACGACGGCATCCGCCGCTCCATCGGGTCCGACTCGCTGGGCTACGTGTCGTTGGAGCAGCTCGTCGCGGCCACCGAACAGCCCCGCACGCGGCTGTGCTCGGCCTGCTTCGACGGCGAGTACCCCATCCCGCTGCCCGAGGACGCCCTGATCGGCAAGCACCTGCTGGAGGGCATCCGGGGCGTGGCGGGCTCGGCGGCTCCCGTTCTGGCGAACGGGTACGGTGCCGAGGACGCTTTGCGGCGTCCCTGACAGACCTGCCCGCACAACATGAGAGCCAGTGACGTGACCGACACCCCCAAGGCCACTTACGCCGCCGCCGGAGTCAGCATCACCGCAGGTGACGAGGCGGTGGAGAAGCTCAAGCCGTGGGCGGCGAAGGCGCAGCGGCCCGAGGTGCTCGGCGGCATCGGCGGGTTCGCGGGCCTGTTCAAGCTGCGCCTGGACCGCTGGAAGGAGCCGGTGCTCGCGTCGTCCACCGACGGCGTCGGCACCAAGATCGCGGTCGCCCAGGCGCTGGACAAGCACGACACCGTCGGCATCGACCTGGTCGCGATGGTCGTGGACGACCTGGTGGTGTGCGGCGCGGAGCCGCTGTTCCTGCAGGACTACATCGCCATCGGCAAGGTCGTGCCGGAGAAGGTCGCGGCGCTGGTCAAGGGCATCGCGGAGGGCTGCGTCCAGGCCGGCTGCGCGCTGCTGGGCGGCGAGACCGCCGAGCACCCCGGCCTGATGGGCGAGAACGACTACGACATCTCCGGCACCGGCGTGGGCGTGGTCGAGGCGTCCGCGATGCTCGGGCCGGACCGCGTGCGGCACGGCGACGTCGTCATCGCGATGGGGTCGTCCGGACTGCACTCGAACGGGTACTCCCTGGCCCGGCACGTGCTGCTGGACATCGGCCGCATGCCGCTGTCCGGGCACGTGGAGGAGTTCGGCCGCACCCTCGGCGAGGAGCTGCTGGAGCCCACCCGCATCTACGCCAAGGACTGCCTCGCGCTGGCCGCGGAGGCCGAGGTGCGGACGTTCGCGCACGTCACCGGCGGAGGCCTGGCCGCGAACCTGGCGCGCGTGCTGCCCGAGGGCCTGCACGCCACCCTCGACCGCGGCACCTGGACGCCCGCGCCGGTGTTCCAGATGATCGCCCAGCGCGGCCGGGTGGAGCGCGAGGAGATGGAGAAGACGTTCAACATGGGCATCGGCATGGTCGCCGTCGTGTCCCCGGAGGACGTCGACCGCGCCCTGGCCGTGCTGACCGCCCGCCACGTGCCCGCCTGGGTGCTGGGCGAGGTGACCCGGTCCGAGGACGGCGCGACCGCGCTCGTCGGTGATCACCCGAGGTTCTAGAAAACGACCATGACGCCCCGCGCCGTCCGGTTGGATGGCGGGGGTGTCGTGGGAGTCGATCGAGCGCTTCTCGTGGTTGGCGGGCATCTTCAGCGCGGTGGTCGCGCTGGTCGCGGCGGTCCTGGCGGCTCGGACGGCCAAGGCGTCCTCGCGCGACTTCGTGAAGGTCCTCGCGCTGGCCACGGACAAGCCGGAACTGCTGGCCGAGTTCGAGGCCGAAGAGCGCCGGCGGGACGAGGCGCTGCGCAAGCGGCTGCGGGCGGTGACGGCGGCGGCCGGCGCCGCGGTGGTCCTGATCCTCTCCGCCTACGCCATCGGCCGGCTGCTGCCCGACCGGGCGGCGGTCGAGGTCGTCGGCGGCGACCGGCCGCGCACCGCGGACCAGTGCTTCCAGCTCAACGACTCCACCGTGTGCCAACAGGTGCACCGCTACGAGCTGGCGGCGGGCGGGAAGGTGGAGACCCGGTTCGCCGCCGTCGACCGGCGGGGGCCGCGGGACGGGGTCGCGCGGCTGTCGGTTGCCCAGCGCGGCTGCGCCGCGGCCGTGCGGTGGCGGGTGACCGTGGACGGGGTGGCCGTCGGCGCCGGCGAGCCGATCGAGCGGGTGGAGTTCCCGCTGGTCAGCGGCCGGGAGTTCGTGTTCGCCGCCGAACGGGGCCCCGGCGGGGACTGCGCCCGCGTCGAGCTGGACGTGGACGCCTGGATGTCGTTCGACGGGTGAGGCAACCCCGCGCGGTCCCGGTCCCGTATTGACCGGCGACCGAGGGAGGGCGAGTGGAACGCGACCGCGAGTTCGCCGAGTTCGTCGCAGCCCGCGCGCTGGTGCTGCGGCGGACCGCGTACCTGCTGTGCGGGGACTGGCACCGGGCGGAGGACCTGGTGCAGACCGCGTTGACCAAGCTGTACGTGGCGTGGCCCCGGATCCGCCGGGACGGCGGGCTGGACGCCTACGCGCGCAAGATCCTGGTCCGCGCGGCCATCGACGAGTCGCGGCGCGGGTTCCGCAGCCGGGAGACGGTGGTGGAGCGGCTGCCGGACACGCCCGTGACCGGCGCCGGCCACGCCGACCTGGACGTCCGGGAGGCGTTGGCGGCCCTGCCGAAGGGGCAGCGCGCCGTCGTGGTCCTGCGCTACTGGGAGGACCTGAGCATCACCGAGACCGCCCGTCTCCTCGGTCGGTCCGAGGGCACCGTGAAGAGCCAGGCGGCGAAGGGCTTGGCCACGCTGCGGGAACTTCTCGGCCGCCACGTCTTCGAGGAGCAGCGATGAGCGACATCAAGCAGGCCCTGGAAACCGCGTTCGACGGCGAGCCCCCGCTCACCCTCGACGTGCCGAAGATCATGAAGGCCGGCCGGCGGCGCGTGGCCGTGCGCCGCGCCGCGACCGGCGTCGCCGTCCTGGCGACCGTCACCGCCGTGTGCGTGCCCGCCATGCTCGGGTCCAGCGGGGGCGGCGGCTCGGTGGAGGTGGGGGCGTCCTCGGCGTCCCCGCCGCTGACCACCGCGGCCCCGCCGTCGTCGCCGGCGAACGAGTCGTCCCCCACCGAGACGGTGAAGCCGGGCACCACCGGGTCACCGCCCACGATGCCGCGGGCCGAGCCGCCGCGGCCGGTGACGGACGAGCGGGCCGGACAGCTCACGGCGCTGCTCGCCGCGTCGGGCGTGTTGCCGGAGGGCGCGCGGGTCGACCCGATCGCCGGCGACCCGATGACGCCGTGGACGTTCGCCGCGTCCGGCAACCAGTACAAGTCGGTCACCGACGTGACGACGTCGGCGGGCCGGGGCATGGTGCTGATCTACCTCATGCCGGGTGACCTGCCGAAGTGCTCACCGGGCTGCCGGGTGTACCGGCAGCCCGACGAGCGGGAGGTGTTCGTCAGCACCAGCGAGTGGAACGGCATCAAGCTCACCCTGGCGGACGTGGCCATCCCGGGCGGCTGGGTGCACGTCCAGGTGTCGAACAGCAGCGACAAGGCCGTGGGCGACGGCGGTCAGCCGCTGACCGAGGACCAGGCGGTAAAGCTCGCGGCGATCCCCGGCCTGACGTTCTAACCTGGTCGGGTGGGCGAGGACCTGGTGGTGACGCGGACGCTGGTGGTGCCGGCGGCCGAGTTGAGCGAGCGCTTCTCCAGGTCCTCCGGCCCCGGCGGCCAGGGCGTGAACACGGCGGACAGCCGGGTCGAGCTGTCGTTCGACCTGGCGTCCTCGCCGGCCGTCCCGGAACACCTGCGCGACCGCATGCTGGCCAGGCTGGACAACCGGCTGGTGGACGGGGTGCTGACCATCGCGGCCAGCGAGTTCCGCACCCAGCTGAAGAACCGCCAGGCGGCCCGTGAACGGCTGGTCCGGTTGCTGCGCGACGCGGCGGCGCCCCCGCCGCCCAAGCGGCGGCCCACCAAGCCGACCAAGGGCTCGCAGGAACGCCGGATCGCGGAGAAGAAGCGCCGCGCCCAGACCAAGCAGGGCCGCACCGGCCGCTGGGACTAGCTCCCGCGCGGCGTCGGCGGTCAGCCCAGCCAGACGTACTGCCGCTCGGGTCGGCCCGTGCCGCCGTACCGCAGCCGCACCTCGGCCTTCCCGATCGCCACGAAGTGCTCCAGGTACCGCCGGGCCGACACCCGGGCCAGCTCGGTCGCCTCCGCGCACTCCGACGCCGACACCCCGCCCGGCCGCTCCCGCAGCACCCGTTCCACCAGCGCCGCGGTCGGCGGGCTCAACCCCTTGGGCAACCGGGCCGCGGACGTCGGCCGCGCCCCGAAGACCTGGTCCACGTCCGCCTGCCCGGCCGACGCCAACCGGCCCAGCCGCCGGTCCAGGGCCGCGAAGTGCGCCAACTGGTCGCGTAGCGCGGCGTACTCGAACGGCTTGATCAGGTAGTGCAGCACCCCGCCGCGCATGGCGCTGCGCACGGTCTCCACGTCCGTCGCCGCCGTGATCACGATGACGTCCACCTCGTCCGGCCCGGACCGCAGCTCGCGCAGCACGCCCAGCCCGTCCAGGTCCGGCAGGTAGATGTCCAGCAGCACCAGGTCCGGCCGCTGCTCCCGCACCAGCCGCAGCGCGTCCGCCCCGGTGTGCGCGACGCCGACGACCTCGAAGCCCGGCGTCCGCGCCACGTATCCACTGTGGACCTTCGCGACCATGAAGTCGTCGTCCACCACCAGGACCCTGATCACACCGCCACCTCCACGGGCAGCCGCGCGGTGAACACGGCGCCGTCCACGCGGACGGAACCGCCGCGCCGCAAGCAGGTCTGCCGGATCAGCGCCAGCCCCAGGCCCCGGGAACCCTGTTCCGCCGCCTTGGTGGTGAAGCCGTGGCGGAACACCTCCTCGGCCAGCTCCGGCGCGACGCCCGGCCCGGAATCCCGGACCACCACGAGGACTTCGCCGTCCACCTGGCGCACGGACACCTCGATCCAGCCCTGCTCGGTCAACGCGTCGAGGGCGTTGTCCACGAGATTGCCCAGCACCAGCACGAGATCCGTCGACAGCACTTCGTCCACAGTGGACAGCCGACTGCCCGGGTCCAGGCGCAGGCCGATGCCGCGTTCCGCCGCCAGGCTCGACTTCGCGATGAGCAGCGCCGCCACCGCCGGGTCGGCGACGCGGGACGACACCTCCGCCCGCCACCGGCCCTGCGCCCCGCTGATCCGGCTGATGAAACCGCGCACCTCGTCGTACTCGCCCAGCTCCACCAGGCCCGCGATGGTGTGCAGGCGGTTGCTGAACTCGTGCGCCTGGGCGCGCAGGGTGTCCGTGGCGTGCCGGCTCGCGTCCAGCTCGTCCTGGAGCGTTCTGAGTTCCGTCCGGTCGCGGAGGGTGACGACCGAGCCGTGCACGTCGAGGGGCATGCGGTTCAGTGTGAGGACCCGGCCCTCGCCCAGCGCCACCTGGTCGGCTCCGGTGACGCGGCCGGTCAGGACGTCGCGCAGCCGCTCGTCCACGCCCAGGTCGGCCACCGAGCGGCCCACGGCGTCGTCGGGCAGGTTGAGCAGCTCGCGGGCGTGGTCGTTGACCAGGGTCACGCGGTGTTGCGGGTCCAGCGCCACCACGCCCTCCTTGATGCCGTGCAGCAACGCCTCGCGGTACTCGACCAGGGCGGTGATCTCGTGCGGTTCCAGGCCCAGGGTCTGGTTCTTCACCCGGCGCGCCAGGAGCAGCGAGCCGGCCACGCCGATCACCAGCGCCACGCCGAGCAGGCGCAGCGCGTTGTCCGGCGAGTCGAGCACACCCTCCCAGAACCCCGGGGCCTGCTGCCCGGCGGCGACCAGGCCGATGACCTGCCCGCCGTCACCGATGACCGGCACGTGCGCGACGGTCGCCCCGCCCAGCTCGCCCACCCACGAGCGGCCGGCCAGGGCGGTGCTGTCGCCCAGTTCCAGCGGTTCGCCGACCTGGCCCGGGTCGGGCGAGGTGAGCACCTCGCGGTCCGCGCCGGCGATGACCACGTAGCTCGCGCCGGACAGGCTCTGCGCGGTCGTGGCGAACGGGGCCAGCGCGTAGTGCCGCAGCGGGTCGGCCAGGGAGGCGCGGACCCCGGCGGTGGCGGCGGTGTCCTCGGCCACGGACAGCATCCGGCGTCCCTCGGTCGTGCGGAAGTTCGCCCCCGCCTGGACGACGGACAGCACGCCGACCGCGCAGAGCAGCGCCACGACCACTACGAGTTGCCACACGAGCAGTTGGCGCGCCAGCGACCCACGTCCACCCATGGGCACCTCCGTGACCACAACGACCAAAAAAACCTCTAGGCGCGCAAGCGGGACTTCCCTGTTTACACGAGTGCAACATGTCCAACCACGCGGAAGAGAGGCGGGGATCACAGTGTCGTCACCGACCACCGACATGCCGTCCGAGCGGCTGTCCGGCCGGCCCTCGGGACGGTGGAGGGGCCGGCTCGCGGTGGCCGCCGCGCTCGCGGTCGTCGTGCTGGTGCCGCCGCTGCTGACCTCCGGCGCGGACGGCGGCGGGGCCACCCTGCGCGGGTTGCGCGTGCTGGTGCCCAACTCGCCGGGCGGCGGGTACGACGTCACCGCGCGCACCGCCGCGAAGGCCATGGAGGACGCCGAGCTGATCCGCAACGCCGAGGTGTTCAACCTGCCCGGCGCGGGCGGCACCGTCGGCCTGGGCCGGACGGTCAACGAGCGCGGCAACGGCAAGCTCGTCATGTCGATGGGCCTGGGCGTCGTCGGCAGCGTCTACACGAACAAGTCGCCGTCGTCGCTGCTGGACACCACGCCGATCGCGAAGCTGATCGAGGAGCCGGACATCGTCGTGGTCGGCAAGGACTCGCCGTACCGGACGCTGGCCGAGCTGGTCGCGGCGTGGAAGGCGGACCCCGGCGCGGTGCAGGTGGGCGGCGGGTCGTCGCCGGGCGGGCCGGACCACCTCGCGCCGATGCTCATCGCGAAGGCCGTGGGGCTGGCGCCCAGGCAGGTCAACTACATCCCGTTCGACGGCGGCGGCGAGCTGCTGGCGTCCGTGCTGGGCGGGAAGGTCGCGTTCGGCGTGTCCGGGGTGGGCGAGTACCGCGACCAGATCGAGGCCGGGCAGATCCGCGTGCTGGCGGTGACCAGCGGGCAGCGGGTGCCCGGGGTGGACGCGCCCACGCTGCGCGAGGCGGGCGTGGACGTCGAGTTCACCAACTGGCGCGGCGTGGTCGCCCCGCCGGGGGTGTCCGACGCCGACCGCGCCCGGCTGGTGGAGCTGTTCACGGACCTGCACGCGACCCCGCAGTGGCGGGAGGCGTTGACGCGCAACGGGTGGACCGACGCCTTCACGCCCGGCGCGGAGTTCGGGGCCTTCCTGCGAGAGGAGAACGAGCGAGTGGCCACGGTGCTGAAGGACTTGGGGCTGGCATGACGACACAAGCGCGGTCCCGCCGGTCGTGGTGGCGGGACCACTCGGAACTGGGCATCTGCGCCGTCCTGGTGGCGCTGGGCGGGTTGGTCCTGGTGGACGCGATCCGCATCCCGACCGACTTCGCGCAGCGCGGCCCGGTGGGCCCGAAGGCGGTGCCGGTCGTGGTCGGCGTTGCGCTGGTCGTGGTCGCGGTCCTGCTCGCGCGGGACGTCCTGCGCGGCGGCCGGGGCGAGGCCGAGGGCGGTGAGGACGTGGACCTGTCCGCGCCCGCCGACTGGCGCACGGTCCTCCTGCTGTGCGGGGCGTTCCTGGCCAACGCCGCGCTCATCGGCGTGGTCGGGTTCCCGATCTCCGGCGCGGTCCTGTTCTGGGGCGCGGCCTACGCGCTGGGCAGCCGCCACCCCGTCCGCGACCCGCTGATCGCCGCCGGGCTGTCGGTGCTGACGTTCGTGCTGTTCAACAACCTGCTCGGCGTTCCCCTGCCCGGCGGTCCGCTGGTGGGGGTGCTGTGATGGACGTCTTCGGCAACCTCCTGGAGGGGTTCGCGACCGCGCTGACCCCGACCCACCTGGCGCTGGCCGCGCTGGGCGTCCTGCTCGGCACGGCGATCGGCGTGCTGCCGGGCATCGGGCCGGCGATGGCCGTGGCCCTGCTGCTGCCGGTCACCTACGGCCTGGAGCCGACCGGCGCGTTCATCATGTTCGCCGGCATCTACTACGGCGGCATGTTCGGCGGCTCGACCACGTCGATCCTGCTCAACACCCCGGGCGAGAGCGCGGCGGTGGTCGCGGCGATCGACGGCAACCCGATGGCCCGCGGGGGCAGGGGTGCGCAAGCGCTTGCCGCGGCCGCCATCGGGCACTTCGTCGGCGGCGTCATCGGCACGACCCTGCTCGTGCTGCTGGCCCCCACGGTCGCGAAGTACGCCGTGGACATCGGCGCGCCGGACTTCTTCGCGATCATGGTGCTGGCGTTCATCGCCGTCACCTCCGTGCTGGGCGCGTCCCGCGTGCGGGGGTTCGCGTCCCTGCTCATCGGCCTCACCATCGGCCTGGTCGGCCTGGACGAGATGACCGGCCAACAGCGGCTCACGTTCGGCTCGCTGCACCTCGCGGACGGCGTGGACGTCGTCGTGGTCGCGGTGGCGCTGTTCGCGGTCGGCGAGTCGCTGTGGGTCGCCGCGCACCTGCGGCGCACGGCGGGCGAGGCCATCCCGGTGGGTCGGCCGTGGTTGCACCGCGCGGACGTGAAGCGGGCGTGGAAGCCGTGGCTGCGCGGGCCGTTCATCGGGTTCCCGTTCGGCGCGGTCCCGGCCGGCGGCGCGGAGATCCCGACCTTCCTGTCGTACGTGACCGAGAAGCGGCTGTCCAAGCACCGCGACGAGTTCGGCAAGGGCGCGATCGAGGGCGTGGCGGGGCCGGAGGCGACGGCGTCCGCCTCGGCCGCGGGCACGCTGGTGTCGATGCTGACCCTGGGCCTGCCGACGACGGCGGTGGCGGCGGTCATGCTGGCGGCGTTCCAGCAATACGGCATCCAGCCCGGCCCGCTGCTGTTCCAGCGCGAGTCGGCGCTGGTCTGGGGCCTGATCGCGTCGCTGTTCATCGGCTTGGTGCTGCTGCTGGTGCTGAACCTGCCGCTCGCGCCGGTGTGGGCGAAACTGCTGCGCATCCCGCGGCCGTACCTGTACGCGGGCATCCTGTTCTTCGCGAGCGTCGGCGCGTACGCGGTGAACGCGGACGTGTTCGACCTGTTGGTGATGTTCGTGATCGGCCTGCTCGGCTTCGCGATGCGCCGCTACGGCCTGCCCGTGCTGCCCGCGATCATCGGCACCATCCTCGGGCCGGCCGCCGAGCAGCAGATGCGGCGGGCGCTGCAGCTGTCCGACGGTTCGCTCGGAGGGCTGGTGAACACCCCGTTCTCGATCGCGGTGTACGCCGTCGTGGTGGTCCTGCTGGCGTGGCCGCTGGCGCGCCGCCTGGTCCGCGGGCCCGCGCCGGCCGCGGCGTCGCCGCAGGTCGAGCGGGAGAAGGTGGACGCGTAGGAGGAGATCCGCCGGAACCGGGGAGATCCCGGTTCCGGCACGCACGTCCCCACCGGAGGTAACACGACCCCGACCGGTGGAGATGGTGTCGATGATGGCCCACGAGGACTTACCGCTCCTGGACCGACTGCGTGCCGGTGACGAGGCCGCCCGGCGCGAGCTCTTCGCGCGCTGCCAGGCCAAGGTCCGGCCGTTCTTCCGGGCCCGGGTGCGCCGGGCCGACGAGGTGGACGACCTGGTCGGCGAGGTCGTCGTGCGCGCCCTGGAGGGCCTGCGCAACGGGCAGGAGCCGCGCGAGCTGGACGCCTGGCTCACCGGCATCGCCCACAACCTGCTCAAGGCCCACTACACCGACACGGCCCGCCGGGACGACCGCGAGGTGCCCGACCGGGCCGTCGAACCCGACACCGACATCGAGGACCTGATGACCCGCGCCCGGGTCATGGACGTGCTGCGCGACGCCCTGCCCGGCGTGCCGGCCGGGCTGCGCCCGGTGATGGCCGCGCACATCCGGCTCACCGCCGAGCGCGGCCGGCTGGTGGTCGGCGCGGAGCTGGCCGAGGAGCTGGGCGTGCCGCGCGGCCAGGCCGACCGGCAGCTCCAACGCGCCCGCCGGGCCACCGAGAACGCCGTCACCTCCTACGTCATCGGGCACGTCGGCGCGCACCGGTGCGAGCAGCTCGCCGCCCTGGTCACCACCCCGTTCGACGCCCGGCAGTCCACGCTCGTGCTCGACCACGCGGCGCGGTGCGCGGTCTGCGGGGCGCGGCGGGCCGACGCGCGGGACTGCGCGCGGTGGGCGCTCGGCCCGGGGCTGATCGGGGTCGCGCACGACGACGAGCACCGGCGCACGGCGCTCGCGTTCTTCGGCCGGGGCACGGAGTTCGCGACCGCGCCGCCGCGGCTCCTCGGGTCGCTGGGGACGCGCGTGATGGGCTTGCCCGGCGTGGACGCGGCGGTCCGGGCGGCGCAGGAGAACCCGGCGCTCGTGCGGGTCGCGGCGGGCGCGATCGGGCTCGTCGCGGCGGCGGTGATCGCCGTGCTGGCCACCCAGCCCGAGCGGGACGGGACCGTGGCGCTGCCGACGACGCAGGTCACCGCGCCGTTCGTGCCCACGCTGTCGACGGGGACCCCGCCGCAGGGCGCGCAACCCGTCGTCGCGCTCACCACCACCCGCCCGCCGGTCGCCCCACCGCCGCCGACCACCACGCGGCCGACGCCCGCCGCGCCGGCCCCGGAGTCGCCCGCGCCGCCCGTCACCGCCCCGACCTCGACCACGACGACGACCACCACGACGACGACCGAGTTGCCGCCGCCTCCGCCGCGCGCGCCGAAGTGGGCGTACGCGCGGGTCGAGCCGTGGCGGTCGCCGATCGGCGAGGAGACCGAGCTGTCCGGCACGTGGCAGTGGGGCACGCCGCGACCCGTCACCGTCACCCGCGAGGCCACCGGCGTCTACCGGCTGCGGTTCCCGGCGCAGGCGTCGGACACGGCGGTCGCGCACGCCACGGTCACCTTCTACGCGGTGGCCCGCCCCGTCGGCTGCGTCGTGCGGGACAACCGGGAGGACGGCGCGGACCAGGTCGTCGTGGTCGCCTGCGCCGAAGGCGGCACGCCGGCCGACACGCGGTTCACCGTGCTGCTGGCCGAACCCGCGCCGGGCGCCGCGGTCGTCGGGCCGGACGCGCCCGTCCGCCGGACCGGCGTGGGTCGCTACGAGGTGGACCTGCCCGCCGGGAACGGCACCGGTTATACCCAGGTCACGCCGTACGGGTCGGACTTCGCGCGCTGCCAGTCGTCCGGCGTTCGGGGGCGGACGCTGCGCGTGCACTGCGACCGCGACACCCGGTGGGCCGCGACCCACGTCGAGGGCGTGGCGCTCGCCGGGGTGGGCGCGTACGCGCAGACCACGGGCACCGCGCCGGACCTGCGCATCGACACCGCCCGTTCGTACAACAACACCGGCGGCGCGTTCACGGTGCACCGCTTGGGCGTCGGCCAGTACCGCGTGCTGGTGCGGGGCGTCGGGACGTGGGGTGGCACGGCGTTCTCCGGCGCGACCGACTCCGGGTACTGCCACACTCAGTGGTGGCACACGTTCGCGCACCCGTTGGGTGAGGTGTGGGTGGACGTGCAGTGCGTGGACGACACGGGAGCGTTGGCGGACAAGCACTTCGGCATCGCGACGATCCGCCCGCCGTTCGCCGCCGGCGAGCAGCCCGGTCCGCGGCACCCGGTGGACCCGGGCCCGAGCCGGCCGGGGTGGGGCTACGCGCAGGTCCACCAGCACACGACCGCGCTGGGCGTGCCGGCGCAGCTGAACCCGAACCACCAGTGGTCCACGTGGGGCGGCTACCTGCCGGGCAACGACCACTGGTGGGCGCGGAAGACGAGCGTCCTGCGGACCGGCGTCGGCGAGTACACCGTGCGCATGCCGGGCCTGGCCGCTTCACCGGTGGCGCACGTGACGCCGCACTCCCAGGCCGCCGACGTGTGCGTCGTGCGGGACCAGCGGGTGGACGGCGACGACGCCCTGGTCGGCGTGAACTGCTACGGGGTCGCGGGGACGCCGAAGAACCTGGCGTTCCACGTGTACGTGGGTGGTGGTCCGGCTGTGACGTCCGCGCAGGCGACCCGGCTGGGCGTGGGCGAGTACGAGGTGCCCGCGAGTGCCGGTCACGCGCAGCTGACGGCCACCGGCGGCTTCGCCCGCTGCCGGCACACCGTGGGGTCGGGGACGCTTCGGGTGTCGTGCGACCGGGACACGACGTGGCAGGTGAGCTTCACGGACACCGGGCTGCACGGTGACGCGGTGCCGGCTGGGCACTTGGCGGTCGAGCCGGGCGGGGCGGTGGCGCGGTCGTTCAGCACGACCGGCGAGGTGCCTTCGGTGGTGCGGACGAACGTGGGCCGGTACACGGTGAAGTACACGACGCTCGGGTTCCGGACCAGGGTGTGGCCGACGGACACGGTGCAGGTGAGCGTGCTGGGCGGCGAGGTGCGGACCTGCTCGGTGGCGGCGCTCAACGGCTACATGACGCGCGGGGCGGTGGAGCTGAGCGTGTGGTGCTTCGACCCCACGGGCCGCCCGGCGGACACGGCCTTCGCCCTCGCTTACGTCCGCCCCCCGGACCGCTGACCGAGCCGTCCCCGCCACCCGACCACGCCCGCCCGCGGCTGCTCGCCGCCCGCCGACCGGCCGCCCGCCGACCGCCGCCGCCCGCAGATCGACCGACCGTGATCAGCCGTGCGTCGGGAAGCCCAGGTCCACGCCGTGCTGGCGCGGCCACCGGGCGGTGATCGCCTTGGCCCGCGTGTAGAACCGGACGCCCTCCGCGCCGTGCACGTGGGTGTCGCCGAACAGCGAGTCCTTCCACCCGCCGAACGAGAAGTACGCCATCGGCACCGGGATCGGCACGTTGATCCCGACCATGCCCACGTGCACCCGCCGCTGGTACTCCCGCGCGGCCAGCCCGTCACCGGTGTAGACGGCGGTGCCGTTGCCGTAGGGGTTGGCGTTGACCAGCGCCACCGCGTCCTCGAACGTCGGCACCCGCACCACGCCCAGCACGGGCCCGAAGATCTCGTCCCGGTACACCGACATCTCCGGCGTCACGTGGTCGAACAGCGTCGGCGCGAGCCAGAACCCGCCCTCGTGCCCGTCGGGCGCGTACCCGCGGCCGTCCACGACCAACGAGGCGCCTTCCGCCACGCCGGCGTCCACATAGGACTGAACGCGGTCGCGGTGCGTGCCCGTCACCAACGGACCCATCTGCGCCCGCGGATCGGTGCCGGGCAACGTCACCAGCTCGCGCGTCCGCGCGGCGATCTTCTCCACCAGGGCGTCCCCGACGTCCCCGACCGCGACGACCACCGAGATCGCCATGCACCGCTCGCCCGCGCTGCCGTACCCGGCCGACACCGCCGCGTCCGCCGCCACGTCCAGGTCCGCGTCCGGCAGCACGACCATGTGGTTCTTCGCGCCGCCCAACGCCTGCACCCGCTTGCCCGCCGCCGTTCCACGCGCGTACACGTGCTTGGCGATCGGCGTGGACCCGACGAACGACACCGCCGCCACGTCCGGGTGGTCCAGCAGGGCGTTCACCGCGACCGCGTCCCCCTGCAACACGGTGAGCACGCCGTCGGGCAGCCCGGCCTCCCGGAACAGCTCCGCCAGCCGCACCGACGCGGACGGGTCGCGCTCGGACGGCTTGAGCACGAACGCGTTCCCCGCCGCGATCGCCACCGGGAACATCCACATCGGCACCATGACCGGGAAGTTGAACGGCGTGACGCCCGCGACCACGCCCAGCGGCTGGCGCAGCGAGTACGCGTCCACCCCGCGCGACACCTGCTCGGCGTGCTCGCCCTTGAGCAGGTGCGGGATGCCGCAGGCGAACTCCACGACCTCCAGCCCGCGCTGCACCTCGCCGGCGGCGTCCGACAGCACCTTGCCGTGCTCCGCGGTGATCAGCGCGGCCAGCTCGTCGCGGTGCTCGTCCACCAGCTGCCGGAACCCGAACAGCACCCGGCTGCGCGTGGCCAGCGACGACTCGCCCCACCCGACCGACGCCTTCAGCGCCGACTCGACGGCCGCGTCCACGTCGGCCCGCTCGGCCAGGACCACCTGCCGCGCGACCTCCCCGGTGGCCGGGTCGAACACGTCCGACGTGCGCGTGGAGACGCCGGTGGTGCGGGCGCCGTCGATCCAGTGCGGGATGGTGGTGCTCAACGCGGACCTCCAGGTGCGGCGGTGGTGTTGCGGACGACGAGGGACGGGTGCAGCAGGTGCCGGACCGGCTCGGTGCGCTCGCCGCGCACGCGTTGCAGCAGCGCCTCGGCGGCCAGCCGGCCGAACTCGTTGCGCGGCTGGTCGATCGTGGTCAGCGAGACGTGCCGCAGGGCGGCCAGCGAGGTGTTGTCGTAGCCCACCACGGACACGTCGTGCGGCACGCGGAACCCGGCGTCCTCCAACGCCGAGATCGCGCCGACCGCGTTGAAGTCGTTGCAGCACACCAGGGCCGTCGGCACCGCACCGCCGCGCAGCAGCTCCTGCACGGCCTTCGCGCCGCCCGCGTCGGTGTACTCGCTGGCGACCACCCGGGGTGCCAGGCCGTGCGCCTCCATCGCGGCGAGGTAGCCCCGGCGGCGCGGTGCGGCCTGCGTGCCCTCGCCGCCGTCGAGGTGGGCGATCTCGGTGTGCCCCAACGACACCAGGTGGTCCACGGCCAGCCCGATGCCGCGTTCGCCGTCGTCGTTGATCGTGTCCACGGTGGACAGGCGCGACGACCGGGCCACCAGGACGACGGAGGTCTGGTCGGCCGCCGACTTGATCGCCGCCGACGGCACGACCGGCGAGAGCAGCGCGAGCCCGGCCGGCCGGAACGACAGCAGGCTCTGCACCGCGCGGCGCTCCCGGGCGGGGCTGCGCCCACCGGTGTTGATGATCAGGTCGAAGCCCTGCTCGCGGGCCACCGCGTCGAGGCCGTCCACGACCTCGGCGAAGAACGCGTTGTGCAGGTCGGACACCATCACGCCGAGCACGTGGGACGTTCGGCTGGCCAGCGAGCGGGCCATCGCGTGCGGCGAGTACCCCAGCTCCTCGGCGGCCTTCAGGACGGCGGCGCGCCGCTGGTCGCTCACTTTGGGTGAACCCCGCATCACCAGTGACACCAAGGCGCGGGACACCCCCGCACGTGCGGCGACGTCCTCCATCGTGGGCCTGACCACTGGCGCCTCCCCTCGCGTCCGACGGCCGCCGGAAAACCGGCCCTTGACTTCGGTGTGACGGAGGCTACAGCATTGGAGCGCTCCAACCAATAGAGCGCTCTAACGCAAAGCCCCTCCTACCAGGACGGAGACCCTCCGGATGCGGATCGGAGTTGCCGGAGTAGGCCGGATCGGCACCATGCACGCCACCAACCTGGCGGGGCTCGAACAGGTGGACGAGGTGCTGCTGTTCGACCCGGTCCCGGGCCGCGCCGCGCAGGCGTCGGCCGGCCTGCCGGGCACCAAGAGCGTGGACGACCTGGCCGAGCTGCTCACCGCGTGTGACGGCGTCCTGCTCGCGACGCCCACCACCACCCACCCCGCGCTGGTGCGCGAGGCGATCGCGGCGGGCGTGCCGACGCTGTGCGAGAAGCCCATCGCGAGCGACCTGGCCGAGATGGAGGAGCTGGTCGCGGAGGTGGAGAAGTCCGGCGTGGAGGTGCTGGTCGGCTTCCAGCGCCGCTTCGACCCGGCCGTGGCCGAACTGCACCGCCGCATCCGGGCGGGCGAGGTCGGCGACATCTACCTGGTGCGGGCGGTCGGAAACGACGCCGACCCGCCGGACTTCTCCTACCTGCCGCACTCCGGCGGCATCTTCCGCGACCTGCTCATCCACGACCTGGACGCCGTGCCGTGGCTGGTCGGGCAGCCCGTGGTGGAGGTGTACGCGTCCGGGTCGGTGCTGGTCGACCGGGCGTTCGCCGAGGCCGACGACGTGGACAACGCGGTCGTCCTGCTCAAGTTCGCGGGCGGCGCGCACGCCACGCTGGCCGGCGGCCGGCACGACCCGCTGGGCTACGACCACCGCATCGAGGTGCTGGGCAGCAAGGACTCCCTGACCGCCGGCCTCGACCCGCGCACCCCGCTGACCTCGCTGGAACCCGACGGCCCCCGCGCGCACAACGCCTACCCGGGCTTCCCCGAGCGCTTCCACCGCGCCTACCTCAACGAGATGGCGGTGTTCACCGACGTCGTGGCGGGCAGGGTGGCGAACCCGTCGCCGGCGCGGGAGAGTCTGATCAGCCTCCAGCTCGCCGAGGCGTGCGAGCGGTCGCGGCGGTCTGGTGCCCCGGTCCGCATCGACACCATCGACACGGAGGTGACGGCGTGAAGATCGCCGGTGCGCCCATCTCGTGGGGCGTCTGCGAGGTACCGGGGTGGGGCCGCGTCCTGGATCCCGAAACCGTTCTGGGCGGGATGGCCTCCCTCGGCCTGAAGGCCACCGAGTTGGGCCCGCCCGACTACCTGCCCTCGAACCCTGACGAGCTGCGCGAACTCCTGGACCGCCACGGTCTCCAGCTCGTCGGCGGGTTCCTCGCGGTCACCCTGCACACCGACGTCGAGTCCACCCTGGACGAGGCCGACCGGGTCGCCCGGCTGCTCGCCGCCGCCGGCGGGGACGTGCTGGTGCTGGCCGCCGCCACCGGTCTCGACGGCTACGACGACCGCCCCGCGCTCACCGACGACGAGTGGCGCACCCTGGTCGCCACCGCCGCCGAGGTCCGCGACACCGCCGCCCGCCACGGCCTGCGCACCGTCCTGCACCCCCACGTGGGCACGCACGTCGAGCGCACCGCCGAGGTCGAGCGGTTCCTCGCGGACTCCGACCTCCCGCTCTGCCTGGACACCGGCCACCTGCTCATCGGCGGCACGGACCCGGTCGAGCTGGCCCGCCGCCACCCCGAGCGGATCGGGCACGTGCACCTGAAGGACGTGCGGGCGGACATCGCCGCGACCGTGCGGTCCGGGGAGACCGGCTACACCGCCGCCGTCCGGCAGCGCATGTACGTGCCGCTGGGCGACGGCGACGTGGACGTGCAGGCGCTGGTGGCACTCCTGCGGGACCGGGGGTACACCGGCTGGCTCGTCCTGGAGCAGGACACCGCGCTCTCGGACACCGACCCCGCCGACACCCCCGTGCGGGACACCGCGCGCAGCCTCGCGCACCTCACCCAGTCCACCGGCTCGACCAACCCCAGCGAGGAGTGACGATGACGTCCGTTCGCTCTGTCCGGAAAGCCCTGCGCGTGGGCCTCGCGGCAGCGGGACTCGTGCTGTTGGCCGCGTGCAGCGGCCCCGGCGCGTCGAACCAGACCACCGACCAGCCGGGCACCGGCGCCGCGCAGCCCTCCGGCGACCTGCGCGTCGCGGTGATCTCGCACGGCACCGCGGGCGACGCGTTCTGGAACGTGGTGAAGAACGGCGCGACCGACGCGGGCAAGCAGCTCGGCGTGACCGTCGACTACAACTCCGACGGCGACCCCGGCCGCCAGGCCACCCTGATCGACAACGCGGTGTCCCAGAAGGTCGGCGGCATCGTGGTGTCGATGGCCAACCCGGACGCCCTCAAGACCTCGATCGAGAACGCCGTCAAGGCGGGCATCCCCGTCATCACCATCAACTCCGGCGGCGACAAGAGCGCCTCGTTCGGCGCGCTCGCCCACGTCGGCCAGGAGGAGAGCGTCGCCGGCGAGGAAGCCGGCCGCAAGCTCAAGGCGGCGGGCAAGACCAAGCTGCTCTGCGTGATCCACGAGGCCGGGAACGTCGGCCTCAACCAGCGCTGCGACGGGGCCCGCGCCGGCTTCGGCGGCACCGTCACAAACCTCCAGGTGGACATCAACAACCCGACCGACGTGGAGTCCCGCATCAAGGGCGCGCTGCAGACCGACCCGTCGGTGGACGCGGTGCTCGCCCTGAACCCGCAGGTGGCGGTCAGCTCGGTGAACGCGGCCAAGGGCGCGTCGTCCAAAGCGGCGGTGGCCACGTTCGACCTGAACTCCGACGTGACCGACGCGATCAAGTCCGGTGACGTGCTGTTCGCGGTCGACCAGCAGCAGTACGAGCAGGGCTACCTGCCGGTCGTGATGCTCAAGCTGTACCGGGACAACGCCAACACCGTCGGCGGCGGCAAGCCGGTGCTCACCGGGCCGGGCTTCGTGGACAAGTCCAACGTGGACAAGGTCGCCGAGTACGCCAAGCGCGGCACCAGGTAAGGGAGACGACAAGGATGGCCGTGGCAGCGGAAGCTCCACCGAAGGACGAACGGCTCGGGTCGCCGAGGTTGCTCGACCGGCTCGTCGTGCGGCCCGAGATCGGCGCACTGCTCGGCGCGTTGCTGGTGTTCGTGTTCTTCTCGGTGGTCACCGAGCGGTTCCTGAGCCCCGGCGGCGTGGCGACCTGGCTGGACGACGCGTCCACGCTGGGCATCATGGCGGTGGCGGTGGCCCTGCTCATGATCGGCGGCGAGTTCGACCTGTCCGCCGGCGTGCTGACCGCGTCCACCGCGCTGGTCACGGCCATCCTCTCCACCAGGCTGGGCTGGAACGTCTGGTTCGCGCTGCTCGCGTCGCTGGCGTTCGCGCTGGCCGTGGGCGCGCTGAACGGGTGGCTGGTGATGCGGACCGGCCTGCCCAGCTTCATCGTCACCCTGGGCACGTTCCTGGCCCTGCAAGGCCTGAACCTCGGCGTGACGCGGCTGGTCACGGGCACCGTCCAGGTCTCCGGGATGCGGTCCACCGAGGGCTACGAGTCCGCCGGCTTCCTGTTCGCCTCGACGTTCGACCTGGCCGGCACGTCGTTCTACGTGTCGATCGTGTGGTGGGTCCTGTTCACGGTCGTGGCGTCGCTGGTGCTGGTGCGGACGCGGTTCGGCAACTGGATCTTCGCGGTCGGCGGGGCGGCCCAGGCCTCGCGCGCGGTCGGCGTTCCCGTGCTGCGCACCAAGGTCCTGCTGTTCATGACCACGGCGGGCGCGGCGTGGCTCGTCGGGTCGATCAACATCCTGCGGTTCACCAGCGTGCAGGCCAACCAGGGCATCGGGCTGGAGTTCCAGTTCATCATCGCGGCCGTCATCGGCGGGTGCCTGCTGACCGGCGGGTTCGGGTCGGCGGTGGGCGCGGCGATCGGCGCGCTGATCTTCGGCATGGCCCGCCAGGGCATCGTCTACGCCAACTGGAACAGCGACTGGTTCCAGCTGTTCCTCGGCGTGATGCTGCTCGCGGCCGTGCTGGTCAACAACGCCCTGCGGCGGCGGGCGGAGAGGGTGCGGCGATGACTTCCCCGGAGAAACCGGCACTCATCGAGGTCCAGGACATCGGCAAGACCTACGGCAGCGTCATCGCGCTGCGGGACGTCTCGACCGTCGTCAACGCCGGCGAGGTCACGTGCGTGCTCGGCGACAACGGCGCGGGCAAGTCCACGCTGATCAAGGTGCTGGCCGGCGTGCACCGGCACGACCGCGGCAGGTTCCTGGTCGAGGGCGAGGAGATCACGTTCTCCTCGCCGCGCGAGGCGCTCGACCGCGGCATCGCGACGGTGTACCAGGACCTGGCCGTCGTGCCGCTGATGTCGGTGTGGCGCAACTTCTTCCTCGGCTCGGAGCCGACGGTCGGGTTCGGGCCGTTCAGGTTCCTCGACCGCGGGAAGGGCCGGGCGATCACGAAGTCCGCGTTGGCCGAGATGGGCATCGACCTGCGGGACGTCGAGCAGCCCGTGGGCACGCTGTCCGGCGGCGAACGGCAGTGCGTGGCCATCGCGCGGGCCGTGCACTTCGGCGCGAAGGTGCTGATCCTGGACGAGCCGACCGCCGCGCTGGGCGTGAAGCAGGCCGGGGTGGTGCTGAAGTACGTGGCGCAGGCCCGCGACCGCGGCCTCGGCGTCGTGCTGATCACCCACAACCCGCACCACGCCTACCCGGTCGGTGACCGGTTCCTGCTGCTCAAGCGGGGTCGTCCGCTGGGCTGCTACGAGAAGTCCGAGATCACCCTGGAGGAGCTGACCCGGCAGATGGCGGGCGGCGCGGAACTGGAGGCGCTGGCGCACGAGCTGCGGGGCGTCGCCGGATGATCGAGGTGCTGACCGTCGGCCGGGTCGGGGTGGACCTGTACCCGGAGCAGAGCGGCGTGCCGCTGGCCGGGGTCAAGACGTTCGCCAAGTCGTTGGGCGGCACCGCGACCAACGTGGCGGTGGCCGCCGCCCGGCTGGGCCGGTCCTCGGCGGTGCTGACCAAGGTCGGGCCGGACGGGTTCGGGCCGTACGTGCGGGAGGCGTTGGAAGGCTTCGGGGTGTCGTCGGCGCACGTCGGCACCGCCGAGGGCCTCCAGACGCCGGTGGTGTTCTGCGCCCTGGACCCGCCGGAGGACCCGCCGCTGCTGTTCTACCGCGCGCCGATCGCGCCCGACCTCACGCTGGAGGAGGCGGACGTGCCGTGGGACCTGGTCGCGGACGTCCCCCTGCTGTGGGTGACCGGCACCGGCGTGAGCGCCGAGCCGGCCCGGACGACCCAGCGCAAGCTGCTGGAGCACCGGGGAAGGCGCGCGCACACCGTGCTGGACCTCGACCACCGCCCCATGTTCTGGTCCGATGTGGACACCGCGCGGCGGGAGATCGGGTGGATGCTCGACCACGTGACGGTGGCCGTGGGCAACCGGTCGGAGGTCGAGGTGGCCGTGGGCACCGCCGACCCGGACGGGGCCGCCGACCGGCTGCTGGCCCGCGGCGTGGCGCTGGCCGTGGTCAAGAAGGGCGCGGACGGCGTGCTGGTGGCCACCCCGGACGGCCGGTGGACCGTGCCGCCGCACCCCGTGGACGTGGTGTGCGGGCTGGGCGCGGGGGACGCGTTCGGCGGCGCGCTGGCGCACGGCCTGCTGGCGGGCTGGGACCCGGTGCGCACCGCCCGCTACGCCAACGTGGCCGGCGCGCTGGTCGCGTCCCGCCTGGCCTGCGCCGACGCCATGCCCACCCCGGACGAGATCGAGGCACACCCGTGATCACCGACGAGCAGTGGCGGCGCCTGCTGGAGACCCGGGCGACCGACCCGGGCAGCGTGCGCCGCGCCTACCTGGCCCGCCGCCGGCGCGACCGGCTGCTGTCCGACCGGGGCACGCTGTTCCTGGTCGCCGCGGACCACCCGGCGCGTGGCGCGCTCGGCGTCGGCGGGGACCCGCTCGCCATGGCCGACCGCCGGTCCCTGCTGGACCGCCTGCTGACCGCCCTGGCCAACCCGGCGGTGGACGGCGTCCTGGGCACCCCGGACGTCATCGAGGAGCTGCTCCTGCTCGACGGCCTGCACGACAAGGTCGTCATCGGCTCGATGAACCGGGGCGGCCTGGCCGGCGCGGACTGGGAGATCGACGACCGGTTCACCGCCTACGACCCGACCGCCATCGCCGCGTGCGGCCTGGACGGCGGCAAGATGCTGCTGCGCCTGGTCGACTCCGACCCCGGCACCGTCCCCACCCTGGAGAGCTGCGCCGCCGCCGTGTCGGCCCTGGCCGAGCGCGGGCTGATGGCCATGGTCGAGCCGCTGCCCTACGAGCGCGACGCCGACGGGCACCTGGTGCTGCGCAAGGACGCCGCCGCCCTGGCCCGCGCGGGCAGCGTCGCGGCGGGGCTGGGCGTGACGTCGGCGTACACGTGGCTCAAGCTGCCCGCCTCGCCGGACGAGGTGCTGGACGCGACCACCCTGCCCGCGCTGGTGCTGGGCGGCGTGCCGTCGGCGCGGCCGGAGGACGACCTGGCGTCGTGGGGCCGGTCGCTGCGCCACCCGACCGTGCGCGGCCTGGTCATCGGGCGGGCCCTGCTGTACCCGCCGGACGGCGACGTGGCCGGCGCGGTCGAGGCCGCCGCCGAGGTCCTCCGCGCCGCCCGCGACACGACTCCGACCGAGGTGAGCGCGTGAAGAACCTGCACCGCCCCCTGGGCACCCTCTCCGACGGCGAGAACGCCGTGGAGCTGTACCCCGAGGACGCCGGCTGGACCCACACCGGCCTGCGCGTCCTGCTCCTGCACCCCGGCGCCACCCGCACCCTCGACACCGGCGGGTTCGAGGCCTTCGTGCTGCCCCTGTCCGGCTCCTGCACCGTCGAGGTCGACGGCGAGCGCTTCGACCTCGCCGGCCGCGACTCCGTGTTCACCCGGGTCACGGACTTCGCCTACGTCCCCCGCGACGCGACCGTGCGGCTGTCCACGAAGGACGGCGTGGAGGTCGCGTTGCCGATGGCCCGCGCCGGCCGCAGGCTCCCGGCGCGCTACGGGCCGGCCGAGGACGTGCCGGTCGAGGTGCGGGGCGCGGGCAGCGCCACCCGGCAGGTGACGAACTTCGGCGTCCCGGGCGTCTGGGACCACGCCGACAAGCTCATCGCGTGCGAGCTGATCACCCCGGACGGCAACTGGTCGTCCTACCCGCCGCACAAGCACGACGACACGTGCGAGGTGGTCAACGAGGAGGTCTACTACTTCCGCATCGCCGGCCGCGACGGCGTGACGCCGTCCCGCGAGGGCTTCGGCTTCCACCGCACCTACACCGACGACGGCGCGATCGACGAGGACGTGACCGTGCGCGACGGCGACGTCTTCCTCATCCCGCGCGGCTACCACGGCCCGTGCGTCGCCGCCCCCGGCTACCCGATGTACTACCTGAACGTCCTGGCCGGGCCCGGCGCGGACCGCTCAATGGCGTTCTGCGACGACCCCGCCCACACCTGGGTGCGCGAGAGCTGGCGCACCCAGGCCCTCGACCCGCGCTGCCCGGTCACCACCGCCGAAGGACGGACGGCATGAGACTCACCACGGCCCAGGCCCTGGTCCGCTGGCTGCTCGCCCAGCACACCGAACTCCTCGACGGCACCACCGCCCCGCTGTTCCCGGGCGTGTTCGCGATCTTCGGGCACGGCAACGTCCTCGGCCTGGGCAACGCCCTGGAAGAGCACCGGGACGAGCTGCCGGTCTGGCGCGGCCACAACGAGCAGGGCATGGCGCTGGCCGCCGTCGGCATCGGCAAGGCCACCCACCGCCGCCGGGTCGGCGTCGCCACGTCGTCCATCGGCCCCGGCGCGTTGAACATGGTCACCGCCGCCGGCGTCGCCCACGCCAACCGCCTGCCGCTGCTCCTCCTGCCCGGCGACACCTTCACCAGCCGCGCCCCCGACCCGGTGCTCCAGCAGGTCGAGCACTTCGGCGACCCGACCACCACGGTCAACGACGCCTTCCGCGCGGTCAGCCGGTACTTCGACCGGATCACCCGGCCCGAGCAGCTCCTGGCGACCCTGCCGCAGGCGGCGCGCGTGCTCACCGACCCGGCGGACTGCGGCCCGGTCGTCCTCGCGCTGCCCCAGGACGTGCAGGCGGAGGCGTACGACTTCCCGGACGCCCTGTTCACCCCGGTCGTCCACCGCCCCCAGCGGCAGCGCCCCGACCTGCGCGCGCTGACCGCCGCCGCCGACGCGGTCCGCGCCGCGCGCCGGCCGTTGCTGGTGCTCGGGGGTGGCGTGCGGTACTCCGGCGCGGCCGGGCGGGCGCTGCGGTTCGCCGAGCAGCACGGGGTGCCCGTCGTGGAGACCACCGCCGGCCGCACGCTGGTCCCGCACGACCACCCGCTGCACGCCGGTCCGCTCGGCATCACCGGTTCGACCAGCGCGAACGTCCTGGCGGCCGAGGCCGACGTGGTGATCGCGGTCGGTACCCGGCTGCAGGACTTCACCACCGCGTCCTGGACGGTGTTCGCGCCGGACGCCCGGCTGGTGTCGCTCAACGCGGCCCGGTTCGACGCGGTCAAGCACGGCGCGCTGGCCGTGGTCGCCGACGCGGACGAGGCGTTGCGCGAGCTGACCGACCTGCTCGGCACGTGGCGCGCGTCGTCGGCGTGGTCCGACCGGGCGGCCGCGGAACGGGCGCGCTGGGACGCCCACATCGACGGCCTGCGCGCTCCCGGGACAGGGCTGCCGACGTATGCGCAGGTGGTGGGCGTGGTGAATGCGGCGAGCGGTCCCGAGGACTACGTCATGACCGCGTCCGGCGGGTTGCCCGGCGAGCTGATCGGCGGGTGGCGGGCGGTCGGCGAGGCGACCATGGACGTCGAGTACGGGTTCTCGTGCATGGGGTACGAGCTGGCCGGGGCGTGGGGCGCGGCGATCGCCCGAAGGGATGGCGTCGTCACCACCCTCCTGGGTGACGGCTCGTACCTGATGCTGAACTCGGAGCTGTTCTCGGCGGCGTTCGCGGGGCACGGTTTCGTGGCCGTGGTGTGCGACAACGACGGCTACGCGGTGATCCACCGCCTCCAGACGGGCCAGGGCGGCGCGCCCTTCAACAACCTCTACGACGACTGCCGCACCCCGCACGCGAAGCCGCCACGCACCGACTTCGCGGCGCACGCGGCGGCGATGGGCTGCGCGGTCTTCCCGGTCGACGACGCCGCCGACCCGACCGGCCTGGCCGAGGCGTACCGAGCCGCCCGCGAGGTGGCCCGGACGGAACACCGACCGGCCGTGGTCGTCCTGCGCACCCACCCGGCGGCGTGGACGGAGGCGGGGGCGTGGTGGGAAGTCGGCGTGCCGGAAACCTCCCACCGACCGGCGATCGCCGCAGCCCACGCCGAGGCAACCACCGGCAAGTCCCGCCAGCTCCGCTACCTGCACCCCTGACCGCTCACGCCGGCCACGCCCGCGCTGCCGCCGCGCCCGCCCGGTGCTGGCTGCCCGCCCGGTGCCGGCCGCCCGGTGCCGGCCGGCCGGTGC
>NZ_JBEZBW010000012.1:0-141845 GCF_040647305.1 Saccharothrix sp. NPDC042600
ACATCATCCGGCAGCGCATGGCCGAGCTGTCCGAACTGGTCGGCGGCTACGACTTCGGCACCGTCGTCGAGGCGTACTGGCGCGGCCACGACACCCGCGACCGGCAGCGTCCACTCAGGACCCGCAGACCGGCGCCGGGGTCCAGCCGGTCGGGTCGCCGTTGACGATCATCCCGGCGGTGGCCGAGCCGCCGGGCCCGACCTGCGAGTTCCAGCCGGCGTGCCGGACGGTGACGTCGTTCCCGGTCCGGCTCACCGTCCCGTTCCACACCTGCGCCACCGACATGCCCTGGGCCAGCGTGAACCGGACCCACCAGGCGGACACCGGCGTCGTGCCCCGGTTGGTGAAGGTGACCTCGGCCTGGAACGCGCCCTGCCACTTGTTGACCACCTTCACCACGGCGTCGCACGTCGAACCCGGCGGCGTGGTGGTGGTGGTGGTGGTGGTGGTCGTGCTGGTGGTCGTGCTGGTCGGCGGTGCCGAACCGAGTGCGTTCACCACGGCCGGGAACCACCGGCCGGCGATCTTCCGGTCGCCGGAGGCGTTGGGGTGCACGCCGTCCCCGGTGTCGGCGGAGGTCGAGAACCCGGTCCACTGGTCGACCACGGTGACCGGCGACCGGGCGGTGGACTTCGCCGCCGCCCAGCCCGGGATCGCCGCGTTGAGGTTGACCACCCGCTGCGCGCACTCGGCGCAGTTGGCCGGGTTCATCGGGATGATCTGCGCGACGAGCACCTTCATGTCCGGGTTGTCGGCCCGCATCTGGTCGACGAGCTTGCCGAACGCGGCCAGGATCGTCGCCGGTGACCGGTTGTTCCAGACGTCGTTGGTGCCGAAGTGCATCAGCACGACGTCCGGGTGGGTCTGCGCGAGCCACCCGACGAGCTGGTTCTGGTCGGCGACGTTGGTCGCCAGGAACCCGCCGTGCCCTTCGTTCTCACCGTCGTAGGGGAACCCGCAACCCTGCCCCGGCAACGTGCCCACGAAGTCGATGCCCGTGTGCCCCGCCGCCCGCAGGTCCCGGTCGAGCAAGGCCCGCCAGCACCCGGGCGAGCCGGTGATCGAGTCGCCCAACGCCATGATCCGCACGGGGTCCGCCGCCGGGGCGACGACCGGTGCGGCCTGACCGGGTGCGGCCACCACCAACGCGACGACGGCGGCCAACACCCCCAACAACGCCGCTACAGCACCGTTCTTCCGCATCGCCGTCACGCCGTCGCGCAGGTCGCGCCGTTGAGGGTGAACGACGTGGGCACGGAGTTGGTGCCGTTCCACGTGCCGATGAACCCGAGGCTGACCGAGCCCGCCGGCGGGATGTTCGCCGTGTAGGAGGCGTTGGTCATGGTCACGCTGCCGCCCGACTGCGCGTGGGACGCGCCCCAGCTCTGCGTGACCGTCTGACCGTTGGCGTAGGTCCACTTCAGGGTCCAGCCGTTGACCGCGGCGGACCCGGTGTTGGTGATCTTCACGTCGCCCTGGAAGCCGCCCTGCCACTGGCCCGCGACCTTGTACGCCACCGCGCACGACCCGCCGCCGCCACCGGGCTGCGTGGTCACCGCGACCGTGCCGGACCGGGTGGACCGGTTGCCGGCGGCGTCACGCGCGTAGACCGCGAAGGTGTAGGCCGTCGAGGCCGACAACCCGGTCACCGTGGCCGACGTGGTCGTGGCGGAGGCCGCCGGGGACTCGGTGGCGCCGCTGACCCGCACCACGTCGTAGCCGGTCACGCCGACGTTGTCGGTCGAGGCGGCCCACGACAGCGTCACGGAGTTCGAGGTCACGCCGGACGCCGTGGGCGTGCCGGGAGCGGTCGGGGCCCGGTCGTCGCCGCCACCGCCGCCGTAGACCGTGGCTTCCCTGGAGGTGGCCTTGATGCCGTTGGCCCCGTTGAACGCCCGCTGGCCCCACGGCGACAGGTTCACCGGGTCCCAGTTCACGGCCAGGTCGAGGTACTCGACGCCACCGCCGTTGCCCGACCACGACCAGGCCAGGTAGCCCAGGCCGCGCTGCCGGGTGGTGGCGAAGATGGTGTCCTCGTCGGGGTTGCCGTCGGAGTGGTCGTGGCCGAACTCGCCCACCACGATCGGCAGGCCGGCGCTGACGAACCGGCCCAGGTAGTCGTCGACCTCGGCGGCGGTGTCGAACACGCCGTACATGTGGATGGAGAACACGACGTTCTTGGCCGGGTCGGCGGCGAACACCGAGGCGGCGTTGTCGCGCATGGTGAACGACCAGTCCTGGCCCCAGTTCGGGGCGTCCACCATGATCGTGTGCTGGAAGCCGGCCGCGCGCAGCCGGGCGATGGCGTCCTTGTTGTCGGCGGCCCAGGTGGAGTAGCCCTGGTTGCCGTACGGCTCGTTGCCGATGTTGAGGATGACGTACTGCTCCTGGCCGGCCAACGCGCTCTTGATGCCGATCCAGTAGTCGACCGCCCTGGCCAGGCTGACCGCGCCGCTCTGCTCGCCGTAGCCGGTGGTGTCGTGCACCTCCAGCACGCAGATCAGCCTGTTCGCCTTGCACTGGCTGACGACGTTGGCCACGTCGGCGGCGTCGTTGCGGGTCCAGCGGTCGCCGCTGGAGAGCACGACGCGGACGGTGTTCGCGCCCAGCGCCTTGACGTCCTTGAGGGCCTGGGCGGTGCGGCCGGTGTACCAGGTGTGGGCGTGGTTGACGCCGCGCATGACGAACTCGTTGCCGTTGGCCTCGTACAGCTTGCCGCCGCTGACGTAGAACCCGGTGGCCGCCGACGCGGGCGGCGCCGCGGTGAGCAGGGAGAGGACCAAGGCGGCGATGGCGGCGCCGACCGTGGTGAATCGCTTGCGCATGGGTGTTCCTCGCGTAGTCGTCGACACTGACACGGGCGAGCGCAGGGCAGCGCTCCCACACCAAAGCAATTAACCGCTTAAGTGTCAACGGGCGGGCTAACGCGAAGATTGCTCGGATCAGGCCGCGGGCCCCGTGCTCGACCTCGGCACCAGCTCGGGGTCGGAGGTCTTGACGTGGTCCACGGCCTCCCCCGCGATCACGTCGAGCAACAGCCGGACCGCCGCCGCGCCGCGCTCCGCGATCGGCCGCCGCACCGCCGACAGCGCCGGGCGCACCAGCCGGCACAGCGCCGAGTCGTCCCACGCCACCAGCGAGAGCTGTTCGGGCACCGACAACCCCAGCTCGTGCGCCACGCCCAGCGCGGACACCGCCATCACGTCGTTGTCGAACACCAGCGCCGTGGGCGGGTCGCCGCCGGTCAGCACCCGCCGCGTCACCCGCGCCGCCGCCTCGTCGGAGTAGTCGGTGTGCACGATCCGCGCCTCGCCCAGCCCCAGCCGGGCCGCCGCCGAGGTGAACGCCCGGGACCGGGTCCGGGTGTGCACGAACCGGGTCGGCCCGGCCACCCGCACGACGCGCCGGTGCCCCAGGGCGACCAGGTACTCCAGCACCTCCGCCACCGCGGCCTCGTCGTCGGTCCACACGCACGGCACGTCGGCCACCACGGGCTCGCCCAGCACCACCGCCGGCAGCCGCAGCTCGCGGACCAGCTCCACCCGCGGGTCGTCCTCGACCAGGTCGACCAGCAGCACCCCGTCCACCCGCCGCTCGCCCCACCAGCGCCGGTACGCCGCCAGCTCGGCTTGCGCGTTGTCGGTGACCTGCAACAACAACGCCGTGGGACCGCCCGCCAACGCGCCCTGGATGCCCGCGATCAACTGCATGAAGTACGGCTCGACGCCGATCACCCGGGCCGGCCGGTCCACCACGAGCCCGATGGCGTTGGCCCGCCCGTCGCTCAGCGACCGCGCCGCGCTGCTGGGCACCCACCCGAGCCGGTCGGCGATGTCCATGATCCGCCGCCGGGTCGGTTCGGACACCCCGGGCCGGTTGTTCAGCGCGTACGACACCGCTCCGGTCGACACGCCGGCGGCCTTGGCGATGTCCGAGATGGTCGGACGCTTAGCTCCCACCCGCGCCTCCTTGCCAGGGTGATCGCCGAGTCTAGACCGGCGCCACCCCCGGATGCTCCACTACTGTGATTAACCGCTTAACAGCTCCCGAAGGGAGATCGAGGTGCCCTGGTTCGACCTGCCGGAAGCCGAGCTGAAGACCTACCGGACCGCCACCGAGGAGCCGGCGGGCCTGGACGCCTGGTGGCGCGAACGCCTCGACGCGGCCCGCGCCCTGTCGCGGCCCCCGACGCTGACCCGGTACGGCGAGGACGTCTACGGCCCGCTGCGGGTGTGGGACGCGGAGTTCTCCGGCGCGAACGGCGACCGGGTCAAGGCCTGGTACCTGCGCCCGCCGACCGACGCCGACCTGCCCACGGTGGTGACGTACATCGGTTACGGCGGCGGGCGAGGCCTCCCGGCGGACCACGTGCTCCTGCCGTCCGCCGGCTACGCGGTGTTCGTGATGGACACGCGGGGCCAGGGAGGCCGCTGGTCCACGGGCCAGACCGCCGACTCCGGCCCGGCCGGCCCGGAGTTCCCGGGCGTCATGACCAGGGGCATCGCCGACCCGGAGACCTACTACTACACCCGCCTGATGACCGACGCCGCGCTGGCCGTGGAGGCGGCGGCCTCTCTGGCCGGCGTGGACCCGAGCCGCGTCGCCGTCTCCGGCGGCAGCCAGGGCGGCGGCTTGGCGCTGGCCGCGGCGGCTCTCCAGGGCGACGCCGTCAAGGTGTGCCACGCGGACGTGCCGTTCCTGTGCGACTTCCAGCGGGCCGTCACCATCACGGCGGCCGACCCGTACGCGGAGATCTCGCAGTTCCTGGCCCACCAGACGACCCTGATCCCCGCCGCCCTGGACACCCTGCGCTACGTGGACGCGGCCCTGCTCGCCCGCCGCGTCACCGCGACCACGCTGATGAGCGTGGGCCTGATGGACGAGGTGTGCCCGCCGTCCACTGTCTACGCGGCCTACAACGAGATCCGCGCCCCGAAGGACATCGCGGTCTTCCCGTTCAGCGGCCACCAGACCCCGAGGACGCACGACGAGACGAAACTGCGTCACCTGCACGCGCACCTCTGAGCGCGAAGGACGGGCCGCGAGGGGACCACCGCCATAGCCCCCTCACGGCCCTGCCCGGTCAGTGGACGATCTTGCTCTCCGGCGGCCCCAGGTAGCTGGCCTTGAGCCCGCCGGTGTCCACGACCAGCTTCTGCACCACCACGGTCGGGTCCACCATCCAGAACTTCAGGGTGTGGACGCCGGCACCCAACTCGTGGCGGGTGGCGGTCCGGTTGACGTTGTCGGACGTGTTGCGCTCCCACTGCTTGTTCATCGTGGTGTCGTTGGCCCCGGTGGCCGCCGTGATGTCCACGACCTGCGGCGCCTGGCCGTCGAACGACACCGCGTACCGCAGGCCGCCGCCGGACAGCACCGGGTTGCGCGGGGACAGGTGGGCCCACACGGTCACCGGTCCGCCGGTCCTGAGCGTCAGCTCGTACTCCAGCCGCGGCCCGTCGGGGTCGCGGCTCGGCGCGGTGACCGGGAACGGCTCGACGCCGTCGCCCGTGCGGCCCAGGTCGTGGATCACCTGCCACCGCACGCCGTCACCGCCGACCATCCGGGTGGCGTGCGCGGCCTCCATCGACACGTACCCGTTGGCCTCCACGAAACCCCGTGGCCGCAACGGGGTGTTGTCCACCACCGCGTCCACCCGCACGGTCCGGCCGGCGCCGGTGATCGTGATCGGGGTCGTCGTGCGACCGGCCGGGGCCTTCGACCAGTCGACGCGGACCTGCAAGCGGGTCTGCTCGGTGACGGTCCCCTTCGGACGGTCCACCCGGACCCACGGCTCGGTGGTCACCGAGTAGTCGAACGGCACCGACCCGCGGTTGAACACGTCCACGAACTGCCCCGGCTGCGACTGCCACCGGCTGAACTCCGGCAGCACGGCAGTCGCCGAGGACGCGGGCCACCACTGGTCGGACCCGTCCACCGCGACACCCATCTCGGCCACCGCCGGCAGCTCGATCCGCTTCACCGCCGGGAAGACCTCGTCCGGCAACGCCTCGTGGTTCAGCTCGGGCTGCTGCCAGGGCGCGTTGGGCCCGTACCGGGCGACGTCGCCGTACCCGATCTTGGGCTGGGTCTGGAAACCCTGCCACTTCCCGCCGGCGAGCACGGTGTTGTAGTAGTCCGACATGGCCTGGTCGTCGGCGAACCGGGCCTCGGTCTCCGCCGCCAACGCGTTGGCCGACGCCCGCCCCTGCGCGACGTAGAGCAGGTTCTTGAACTCCGCCAACCGCAGCGCGTACAGGTTCGCCGACGCCTTCACCTGGTAGTAGACCAGTTGGTGGTAGCCGTCCTGGAGGTACGCCGGCAGCGACCGCTTGATGCGCTCCGCCCGCTCGGCCAGCTCCTGCCACTGTGCCGTGACCCGCTCGATCTCCTGGTAGTCGGTCAGGCTGAACGGCGTGGCCTGGTCGTCGTAGACCACGGTCGTGCCCTCGCCGCTGATCCTGCGGTTGAGCAGCTCGGGCTTGCGGTCGGACTGGAGCTTGGAGTAGTCGCGCAGCACCGACGCGATACCGGCCGCGCGCGCCGCGCCGAAGTTCTGCGCCGCGTACCGCCGCTCCCACTCGCCCAGCTTCTCCAGCGGCCACCGGTTCGGGTTCCAGGCGTAGTCCAGGAAGAACTGCAGCGGCAGCTCGTTGTTCTTCAGGTCGCCGACGTTGACCACCCAGAGCCGGTCGACGCCGTACTGGTAGGACTGGTTGAGCTGGTCCCAGATGTTGGGCAGCAGGTTGGTGTCCACCCACTTGTAGTTGCGGCCACCGCCGACGTAGTCGAAGTGGTAGTACAGCCCGTAGCCGCCGGACCGGGGCGGCAGGTCCCGCGCGGGCAGCTTGCGCATGTTGCCCCAGTTGTCGTCGCAGAACACCACGGTCACGTCGTCCGGCGGGCGCAGCCCCTGGTCCCAGTACCGCTGGACCTCCTTGTAGAGCGTCTGCACCTGCGGCACGTCCGTCATGCCCTCGCGGGCGAGGATCTCCCGCTGGGACGTCAGGATCTCCTGCATCAGCTCGATGCCGTCGCCGTCGGGCAGGCTGACGTCGCCGTTGCCGCGCATGCCGAGGGTGACGACGCCCTCGAAGTCCTGCTCCTTCATGCGCTTGACGCCATCGGTCCAGTACTGCTTGATGGCGTCCTGGTTGCGGCGGAAGCTCCAGTCGCCGTTGCCGCCGTAGGGGTCGGACACGCCGGGCCGCGCGTGCCGGTTCCACTCCTCGATGCCGCGCATCATGGGCGCTTCGTGCGAGGTGCCCATGACGACGCCGTACTCCTTGGCCGTCCGGTGGTTCAACGGGTCGTCCTCGGCGAACGCCCGTCCCCACACCGCCGGCCACAGGTAGTTGGCCTTGAGGCGCAGCATGGTCTCGAAGACCTTGGCGTAGAAGTGGCGGTTGAAGCCGTTCGGGAACCCGGGCGCGTGCCCGTTGCCGAAGAACTTCGGCGCCCACCGGCCCAGCTGCGGGTTCTCGTCGTTGATGAAGAAGCCGCGGTACTTCACCGCCGGCGTGCCCTGGCTGTGCCGTCCGGGCAGCACGTGCAGCTCGGTGCGCTTGCGCGGCTGGACGTCGTCCCAGAAGTACCAGGGCGACACCCCGATCTCCCGGGAGACGTCGTACGCGCCGTAGATCGTGCCCCGCTGGTCGCTGCCGGCGATCACCAAGGCGCGCCGCACACCCGGCGACGGGTTCTGCACGACCTGTTGGACCGAGGTCTCCCACTTGCCCCGCAACCCCGACACGTCGAGCTTGCCGCGCCGCACCAGGTCGTCCACCAGCGGGCTGCGGCCGACCGTGCCGACGATGACCGCGCCGTCCACGACGTCGTCGCGCACGACCGGCCGCACGCCGGTGACGCGCTCGACGTCGTCGCGCAGGTCCCCGACGACCCGCACCACACCGGGGAAGTCGTCCGGGCTCACGACCAGCGGCGCGACCCTCCCCTTGGACGCCAAGGGGAACCGGCTCGGCCCGCCGACGTCGACCACGTACCCCTCGGTCCGCGACTGCGCGACCGGCTCGGCCTCCGCCGTCGGCACCGCGGGCACTAATAACGCCAACGGCAACAACAGGGACAACACCTTCATCGGCCGCCTCCGTGTGGCGTGGTGTCGACCGGGGTCACCAGCACGCGGTCGTGCCCCACGACCCTGGGCTCACCGGTGAGCTGAACCGACTTCTCCCAGCGGATGTCCTCGCTCGACGTCCCGACCAGCAGCCGCAGCTCGCCCGGTTCGACCACCCGTCGCCCGTCGCGGCCGGTGAACGAGGTCCGGTCGGCGTGCAGCCGGAAGGACACCCGCGCCGCCTCGCCCGCCGCCAACGGCACCCGCGCGAACCCGACCAACTGGCGCACCGGCCGCGTCACGCTGGCGACCGGGTCGTTCAGGTACAGCTGCACCACCTCGGCCCCGTCCCGGGACCCGGTGTTGCGCACCACCGTCGAGACGACGACCTCGCCGTCGGAGGGCAGCGAGTCCCCGGCCTCGAACCCGGACAGCTCGAAGGAGGTGTAGGACAGGCCGTGCCCGAACGCGTACAGCGGCGACGGGTCCACCGAGCTGATGCCGCCCGGCCCGCCCAGGATCGGCCGCAGGTAGGTGGTCGGCTGCCCGCCGGACCCGCGCGGCACGCTCACCGGCAGCTTGCCCGACGGGTTGACCCGCCCGCTGAGCACCCCGGCGACCGCGCCCGCGCCCTCCTCGCCGGGGAAGAACGCCTGCACCACCGCCGCCGGCGAGTACCCGCCCAGCGCGTAGGGCCGCCCGGCCAGCAGCACCAGCACCACCGGCTTCCCGGAGGCCAGCAGCGCCTCCAGCAGCTCGCCCTGGACACCGGGCAGGGACAGGTCCTCCGCGTCGCACCCCTCGCCCGACGTCCCCCGCCCGAACAGCCCCGCCCGGTCGCCCAGCACGGCGACCACCACGTCGGCGTCGGCCGCGGCCTCCACCGCCGCGGCGATCCCCGAGCGGTCGTCGCCGGAGACCTCGCAGCCCTGCGCGGTCACCACGTCCACCGCCGGGAACTCCGCCCGGAACGCCTCCACGAACGTGGCGATCCCGATCCCCAGCGCCACCTCGGGGTGCTGCACGCCCACGTGGTTCGGGAACGCGTAGCAGCCCATCAGCGACAGCACGTCGTCCGCGCACGGCCCGACCACCGCGACCTTCTTGGCGTTCAACGGCAGCACCCCGCTGGAGTTGTCCAGCAGCACGACCGACCGCTCCGCCATGTCCCGCGCCAGCTCGCGCAGCGCCGGCGGGTCCAGGTCCACCGGCTCGCCGCGCACCACCGCGGGCGAGTCCGGGGACCAGTCCGGGTCCAGCAGCCCCAGCTCGCACTTCTGGGTCAGCACCCGCACCACCGCGCGGTCCACCAAGGACTCCGGCACGGCCCCGGAGCGCACCAGGTCCGCCAGCGGGTGCCCGTAGCAGCGCACCGAGGGCAGTTCCACGTCCACGCCCGCGGCCAGCGCCAGCGCCGCCGCCTCGCCCGGCGACCCGGCGACCCCGTGCGCGGTCTCCAGGAACGACACCCCGAAGTAGTCCGCGACGACCACCCCGGTGAAGCCCCACTCCTCGCGCAGCAGCCCGGTCAGCAGCGAGGTGTCCGACGCCGGCGGCACCCCGTCCACCTCGGCGTAGGAGTGCATGACCGACCGGGCCCCGCCCTCCCGCAACGCCATCTCGAACGGCGGCAGCACCACGTCGGCGAACTCGCGCCGCCCCATGTGCACCGGCGCGTGGTTGCGCCCGCCGCGCGAGGCCGAGTACCCGGCGAAGTGCTTGAGGGTCGCGACGATCCCGGTGGACTCCAGGCCGCGCGTGTAGGCCGCGCCGAGCAGCCCCACCAGGTACGGGTCCTCGCCGATGGTCTCCTCGGTGCGCCCCCACCGCGGGTCGCGGGTCACGTCCAGCACCGGCGCGAGGCCCTGGTGGATGCCGACCTCGCGCATCGACAGCCCGACCTCGCGGGCCATCCGCTCCACCAGCACCGGGTCGAACGACGCGCCCCAGGCCAGCGGCGTGGGGAACACGGTGGCCCGCCACGCGGTGAACCCCGACAGGCACTCCTCGTGCGCCATCGCCGGGATGCCGAACCGGTTGTTGGCCACCAGCCGGCGCTGCGTCTCGGCCAGCACCCGCGCGCCGACCAGCGGGTCCACCGGCCGGGTCCCGAACACGCGGGTGAGCTGCCCGAGGCCGGGCTTGGTCAGCTCGTCCCACGGCGGCAGCGGCTCGGCGAACTCGTGCTGCGCCGGCGCCACCTCCTCGTCGTCCTCCGTCACCCCCACCCACACGCCCACCAGCTGGGCCAGCTTCTCCTCCAGGGTCATCTCGGCCAGCAGCGCGGCGACGCGCTCGCCGGTCGGTCGGCCCGGGTCGGCCCAGGTGTTCACGTGCACGGAGGCTCCTTCGTTGACGATCGGACGACGAGTTCGGTGGCCAGTTCCACCCGTTCGGTCTCCACCGGGCGACCCGCGATCAGGTCCGCCAGCATCCGCCCCGCGTGCCGCCCCATCTCGGTGAGCGGCTGGCGGACGGTGGTCAGGGCCGGCGACGACCAGACCGCGACGGGTAAGTCGTCGAACCCGACGACGCTGAGGTCGTTCGGGACGGACAGGCCCGCGACGCGGGCGGCCTCGATCACGCCCAGCGCCTGCTCGTCGTTGCCCGCGAACACGGCCGTGGGCCGGTCCGGCAGGCGCAGCAGCTCCGACGCGCACCGGAAGCCGCCCTCGTGCTTGAAGTCGCCGTGGCGCACCAGGGCGGGGTCGAACGGCAGGCCGGCGCGGTCCAGCGCGGCGCGGTAGCCGTCCACCCGGGCCCGGCTGCACAGCATCCCGGCCGGTCCGCCGATGACCGCGACCCGCTGGTGGCCCAGCCGGATCAGGTGCTCGGTCGCGGCCAGGCCGCCCGCCCAGTTGGTCGCGCCGACGCTGGGCACGTCCGGGTTGGGCAGGTCGACCGGGTCGATGACGACGACGGGGATGCGCGACCCGGCCAGCACCCGCCGGTCGGCGGCGGTGAGCTGGGAGGTCACCAGCAGCGCGCCCGCGCGCTTGGCGTCGACCAGCGACGCGGCCCAGGAGGAGTGGCCGCGCTGGCCGGCGGCGGAGGACACGACCACGTGCAGGCCGCTGTCCACCACCCCGCGGATGATCTCGACCGCCCACGGGCTGTCCAGGGCCGTGAACACGAGGTCCACCAGGAGCTGGCCGGAGGCCCGGCGCGCGCCCACCGGCACGTAGTCGTATTCGGCCAGCAGGCGCCGCACGCGGGCCCTGGTCTCGGGTCCGACGTCGTCCTTGCCGTTGAGGACCTTGGACACCGTCGGGAGCGACACCCCGGCTGCCGCGGCGATCGTGGCCAATGTGGCTCGACGCATGCGGCCGATAGTATCGAAACCGGATCGAAACTCAATAGCGTCGTGACGACCTGCGGAAACCAGCGGAAACGTCTCAATACGACACCCCGAGGTGACCCTTGACACGGGTTGTTCACCTGCCTAGGGTTCCCGCAAGTCGTGGATGTTTCGAAATGTTTCGACGCCGCGAACAATCCGCAGCGTGGCAGAAGGGTGGCGGTCGCATGTCCCGCCGATCATGGATGCGAACCCTGATTTCCACAGGGCTCGTCGCCGTGGCAGCAGTGGTCTCCGCGTGTGGCACGGCCGGTCCGGCCGAACCCGGCGCGGGCGGGGTGAAGGTGTGGGCGCTCCAGGACCCCGTCCTCAACCCGATCGAGCAGAAGTCGATCGACTTCTTCAAGTCCGGCGGCGGCAACGCGTCGCTGGAGACGTTCGGCAACGACCCGTACAAGCAGAAGCTGCGGGTCGCGATCGGCTCGCCGAACGCGCCGGACGTGTTCTTCAACTGGGGCGGCGGCAACCTCAAGGAGTACGTCGACGCCGGCAAGATCGCCGACCTGACCCCGGTGCTCGACCAGAACAGCGCGCTCAAGAACGCGTTCCTGCCCAGCGTGCTGGACGGCGCCAAGATCGACGGCAAGTACTACGGCATCCCGATGCGGGGTATGCAGCCGGTCCTGCTGTTCTTCAACAAGGAGGTCTTCGCCGCCGCGGGGGCGCAGCCGCCGAAGACGTGGGACGACCTGCTGTCCCTGGTGGACACGTTCAAGGCCAAGGGCGTGCAGCCGATCTCGCTGGCCGGCTCGCAGGCGTGGACCGAGCTGATGTGGATCGAGTACGTCCTGGACCGCGTCGGCGGCCCGGAGGTGTTCCGCAACATCCGCGACGGCAAGGGCCAGGGCTGGAAGGACCCGGCCGTGCTGGAGTCGCTGACCAAGCTCAAGGAGCTGATCGACCGGGGCGGCTTCGGCACCAACTTCGCCTCCGTCGGCTACGACGTCGGCGGCGCGTCGACCATCCTGGCGCAGGGCAAGGCCGCCATGCACCTCATGGGTTCGTGGGAGTACGTCAACCAGCTCGGCCAGAGCCCCGACTTCGTCAAGAAGGGGTCCCTCGGCTGGGTGGCGTTCCCGTCGATCGCCGGCGGCAAGGGCGATCCTGGCAACGTGGTCGGCAACGCGAGCAACTACTACTCGGTGACCTCGGGCTCCTCCCAGGTCGAGGCGGCGAAGAAGTTCGTCTCCACCGCGCTGCACGAGGACTCCTACGTGCAGGCGCTGATCGACGCCGGTGACGTGCCGGCCGTCGTCGGGGTCGAGGAGAAGCTCGCCAAGGCGCCCAACTCCGAGTACACGACGTGGATCTACGGCCAGGTCAAGGACGCGAAGAACTTCCAGCTGTCCTGGGACCAGGACCTGCCCGCCGAGAAGGCCACGTTCATGCTGACCCAGCTCCAGGAGTTCTTCCTGGGCAAGGTCTCGCCGCAGCAGTTCGTCGACGCGGTGGCCGCGCGCTGATGCGAACGCAGCGACCGTCCGGCTGGTACGCCGTCCCCGCCTACGGGTTCTTCGCGCTGTTCGCGGTGCTGCCCATGGTGCTCGTGGTGTACCTGAGCTTCACGTCGTGGCAGGGCCTGGGCACGCCCGTGCTCAACGGGACCGCCAACTGGTCCCGCCTGGTCGACGACGGTGAGGCGCATGCCGCCGTGGGGCGGACCGTGCTGCTGATGGTCGTGTCCTGGCTGGTCCAGACCCCGATCGCGATGTTGATCGGGGTCTGGGCGGCCGGGCCGCAGCGGTCCCGCGCGGTGCTCAGCTCGATCTTCTTCCTGCCCCTGCTGCTGTCCACGGCGGCCATCGCGCTGCTCTGGCAGGCGTTGCTGGACCCGAACTTCGGCATCGCGGCGGGCGGCACGCAGTTCCTGGGCGATCCCGACATCGCCATCTACACGGTGGTGTTCGTGATCTCCTGGCAGTACATCCCGTTCCACACGCTGATGTACCAGGGCGCGGCCCGCGCCATCCCGGCGTCGCTGTACGAGGCGGCGACCATCGACGGCGCGTCGCGGGTGGGCAAGTTCCTGCACATCACGTTGCCGCAGCTGCGGTACACGCTGGTGACGTCGTCGGTGCTGATGCTCGTCGGTTCGCTGACGACCTTCGACACCGTCCTGATCCTCACCGGCGGCGGCCCCGGCACGGCCACCCGGATCCTGCCGCTGCACATGTACATCACCGGCTTCAGCGGGTTCGAGATGGGCTACGCGAGCACGATCGCGGTGGTCCTGGTGGTGCTGGGCACCGCGCTGTCGGTGGCGGTCATGCGCTGGAGCGGCTTCCGCGCGATGAGCAGCCAGCAGGAGGGCTCGTGAAGTCACGTCCGAACTGGCCCGCCGGGCTCTTCGCCCTGGTGTGGCTGGTGATCGTCGTCGGACCGCTGTACTACGTGGTGACGGCGAGCCTGCGCACGCGTCAGGAGTACCTGGGTTCGCACCCGCTGGAGTTCCCGACCAAGCCCACTTTGGACAACTACGTGTCCGTGTTGGAGGGCGGGTTCGGCCAGTACCTGGTGAACAACATCATCGTCACGGTCGCGACCGTCGCCATCGTGCTCCTGGTGGGCGTGCCCTGCGCCTACGCGGTGGTGCGCGGCACCGGTCGGTTCGTGCAGCGCGGGTTCACCCTGTTGTTGATGGGCCTGGCGATCCCCGCGCAGGCGACCATCATCCCGGTGTACCTGCTCATCACGAGGATGCAGCTCTACGACAGCCTGACCGCGATCATCCTGCCCACGGCGGCGTTCGCGCTGCCGGTGGCGACGCTGGTGCTGACCAACAGCCTGCGCGAGGTGCCGCCCGAGCTGTACGAGGCGCAGGCGATCGACGGGGCGGGGCCGTTCCGGGTGCTGATGAGCCTGGTGCTGCCGCTGGCCAGGCCCGCGATCATGACCGTGGTGGTCTACACGGCGTTGAACGCGTGGAACGGCTTCCTGTTCCCGTTGGTGCTGACCCAGTCGGAGTCGAGCCGGGTGCTGACGCTGGGCCTGTGGAACTTCCAGGGCCAGTTCGGGACGAACGTGCCGGCGCTGATGGCGGCGGTGCTGCTGTCGGTGCTGCCGATCTTCGCCGTGTACCTGTTCGCGCGGCGCTTCCTGCTCAGCGGTCTGACCGCGGGCTTCGGCAAGTAGGACGCCGGACCAGGGGGCCCGCCGGGCGGCGGGCCCCCTTCCCGTGCCTGAGAGCGGCGTCACCCGCGAAGTCGCCGTAATGAGACTCCTTCCGATAGTTTCGGTGACGTATGCTGCCCGCATGCCGACCAAAGCCGAGCAGTCTTCGCCGGATGGCACCACCTCCGGCAAGATCACCATTGCCGACATCGCGGCCGAGGCCGGCGTATCGGTGCCGACAGTTTCGAAGGTGATGAACGGGCGTGCCGACGTCGCCCCGCACACCCGCGAGCGGGTTGAGGCGATCATCCGGCGGCACGGCTACCAGCGGCGCTCCGACGAGCGGTCCCGGCGGTCCAACCTGGTGGAGCTGATGTTCCACGAGCTGGAGAGCGCGTGGGCGCTGGAGATCATCCGCGGGGCCGAGCAGGTCGCCGCCGAGCAGGGCCTGGCCCTGGTGCTGTCGGAGTCGCAGGGCAGGCTGACGCCCGGCCACGGGTGGCTCGAAGGGGTGATCGCGCGCCGGCCGCTGGGCGTCATCTCGGTCTTCTCCGACCTCACCGCGCAACAGCTGGCCAAGCTGCGGGCCCGGGACATCCCGGTCGTGGTGGTCGACCCGATCGGCGAGCCGCAGGACTCGACGCCGTCGATCGGCGCGACGAACTGGAACGGCGGCCTGACCGCCACGCGGCACCTGATCGAGCTGGGCCACCGGCGCATCGCCATGATCGGCGGCCCGGAACGGGTCCTGTGCAGCCGGGCCCGGGTGGACGGCTACCGCGCGGCGCTGGAGACGGCCGGCCTGGCCTTCGACCCGGCCCTGGTCCGCTACGGCGACTTCCACGTCGAGTCGGGCCGCCGCCAGTTCGAGCCGCTGCTGGACCTCGCGGACCCGCCGACCGCGGTGTTCGCGGGCAGCGACCTGCAGGCGCTGGGCGTGTACGAGGCGGCGCGGGCGGCGGGCCTGCGGGTGCCGGAGGACCTGTCGGTGGTCGGCTTCGACGACCTGCCGGTGGCCCAGTGGGTCGGCCCCCCGCTGACCACGGTCCGCCAACCGCTGCAGGACATGGCGGCGGCGGGCACCCGCCTGGCGATCACCCTGGCCCGCGGCGACGAGCCGGAACACCGCCGCATCGAACTGGCGACCACACTGGTGGTCCGCCAGAGCACCGCTCCCCCGCGCTAGATCGTTAACGCCACCGCGCCGCGTGCCGATAACCCGGCATGCGGCGTGCGCTGGTGGCCTTCGGTGTCCTCGTCCTGCCGGCCACCGCTCTCGGCGTTGTGGCCCACCTGGTCACCAGGTCCGCTCCTCCCGGGGACCCGAGCCGCGTCCTGGCGTGGGGTGCGGTCGTCCTGATCGTCCTGGGCATCGCCGCGATCCAGAACCTCGTCCTCCGGCGACCCGAGCACACCTACCCGCTCGACCTGGCGGCCCAGGCGCTGGCGAGGTCCGAGCGCGGCCGACTGCCCGCCACCGACGACCGCTTGAGGGTCACGCTGAGCTGGTCGGATCTCCGGACGGACGAGGGCGACACGACCGCGCTCGCCCGGGCTTTTCGGGCCTTGCCCGACCGGCGGCTGGTGATCCTCGGCGGTCCGGGGTCCGGCAAGACCGCCGCCGCGCAGCGGTTGGCCCTGGACCTCCTGCGCGACACGCCGCCTTCGAACGATCAGGTGCCCGTGGTGGTCTCCCCCGGGTCCTGGCGCGAGGGCCGGTCCTTGCGGGAGTGGCTGGTCGACGTGCCGGCCCGAGAGCACCGGTACCCGAGGCCGAGGACCGACCTCGACCGACTGGTCGAGGCTGGGCGGGTCCTGCCGATCCTCGACGGGCTGGACGACGTCGCGCCCGGCCGGCGGGCCGCGTTCCTGGACGCTCTGGACCGCTCGGGCCTACCGTACGTCCTGACCTGCCGCACGGACGAGTACCACGGGCTGGAGCGGGAACGCGTCACGGTGGCGGTGCTGGAGCCGCTCTCCGTCTCGGACGTCGTCGGACAGTTGCCGGACCGGGGTGAGCGGTGGACGCCGCTGGTCCGCGCGATCGCCGCCGAGCCGGAAGGTCCGCTGGCCGTCGCGCTGTCCACCCCGCGTGCCCTGGGCCTGGTCCTGCGCGCCTACGCCGCCCCGGACACCACTCCCGCCGAACTGCTCGACACGACCCGGTTCGCCACCCCCGACGCCATCGAGCGCCACCTGTTGGAGTCGGCACTGGTCCGTGCCGCGTCCGGGACCGACACCGACGGCTACCGCCCCGGTGACCGCGCCGCCGAGTGGCTCGGGTTCCTGGCGGCGCACCTCGGCCGGCTCGACACCGCCGACCTGGCCTGGTGGCGGCTCGGGCGGGACGTGCCGCGGGCGGTGTTCGTCGGGGTCGCGGTGCTGGTCGGCGCGCTGGTCGGGGTGTTCGGCGGCCTGTTGTTCGGGCTGTGGGTCGGGGTGGTGACGGGGGTCGGCGCGGAGATCGCCGCCGCCTTCGGGTTGGGGTGGAGCCTGTCGTCGGCGCCGTCGGCCGCGCGGCACCCGCAGGAGTCGTTGTCGCGGGACCGGCGGATGGCGCTCGTGCAGGGGGTGGTCGTCGGGGTGACCGTGGTGTTGGCGGTCGGGTTGGCCAGTGCGTTCGAGCGGGGTGTCGCGCTGGTGGTCGGGTTGGGGGTCGCCGCCGGGCTGGTGGGTGTCTGTTTCAGCGCCTACGGGCGGTACTCGGTGAGTCGGGTGTGGTTGGCATTGCTCGGGCGGGTGCCGTGGCGGTTGATGACGTTCCTGGAGGCCGAGCGGCGGTTGGGGTTGTTGCGGCACTCCGGGGGCGTGTACCAGTTCCACCACCGCCGACTGCGGGACCACCTGGCCGCCGAGTACGGGTCCGGTCGGCCGCCGGTGGACCCCGACGCCGTGCGGATGATCCGCCTGCTGCGCGCCGACCTGGTGGAACGGGCGTGTGCGCGGGCCGACGTGCGGGCGGTGGTGGAGGCGCCGGCGATCGAGCGGTTGACGAAGGAGGTCGCCGCCGAGATCGCCGACTCCGAGGAGGACCTGGTCCTGGCCACCGCCGCGGCTCGGGAGCGTTACGTGGCGGTGAAGGAGCGGTTGCTCGCCTCGGCCGGGGTGCCGCGGTTGGCGTTGGCCGCGCGGTCCTTCGGGCACGCCGGCGGGCCGTTGGCGGCGTTGGCCGGCGGGGCCGCGCTGGCCACGACGGCGGCGCCGCCGGTCGTCCTCGCGGTCGGGTGGACGGCCGGGGTGGTCGCGGCGGTGGTCATGGTGCTGCAACCCGGGTTCTGGGAGCCGGGGCTGCCGGCCGGGGAGGAGGACGAGCGGTCGCGGGTCGTGGAGCGGCTGCTGAACTGGCACCGGGCGGTGGCCGTGCGGCTCGCCCCGCTGCACCGGGCGCACTTCAGCGTGTTCTGGGGCGTGATCGCGTCCTGCGGGGTGCTGATCGCGACGGCGGTCGCGCCTCCAGGGTACGTCGACTTCATGCGATCGGTTCACCCCGTGTCGGTGTACGTGGTGGGCGGCGCGGCTGTGGTGTTCGGGGTGTTGTGGCTGTGGTCGCGGCCGTTGAAGAAGCGGTGGGACGCGTTGTCCGTGGACGACCCCGGGCGGTGGCCGGCGGAGACCGCGTTGCCGCGCCGCGCGGCGCAGGCCCGACGGGACGCGGTGCGGGCGTGGGAAGCGCTCGTGGAATCGTTGGTCGAGAACGGGGTGCTGCCGATGGTGGCGGCCCGCGTGGAGGTGCTGGCCGAGCGGTCCTTCGACACGCGGCTGCCCGACGCGTCGGTCAAGCGGCTCGGCGACCTGACGGAGAGCGCGCAGTTCGTGCCGACCGACACCAGCGCGCGGTTGAACCGGATGCTCGACGCGATGGCGGGCGGCGCGATCGGGCTGAGCGGTCCGCGCGGCATCGGCAAGAGCACCGTGCTGGGCATCTTCGGCGACCGGCGGTTCGGCGGGAACCCCGACGACCTGACCGTGGTCGTGCCCGCGCCGACCGACTACGACAGCCGGGACTTCCTGGTGCACCTGTTCAGCCGGATGTGCCTGGCCGTGCTGCCGGCGGACACGCGCGCGGCGGCGGTGACCGCGCGGCGGGGGCGCGTGCGGTGGGTGGTGACGGCGGTGGTCGGGGTGCTGCTGGTCGCCGGGGCGGCGCTGTGGCCGGCGGCGGTCGAGGCCGGGCGGTGGGCGTGGCGGAACGTGCGGGTGGTCGCGGCCGGGGCCGGGGCGCTGCTGCTGGTGGCGTTGGCCGTGGAGGCGGTGGCGCGACGCCGTTCCCGGCGGGACGACACGTCGGTGGCGGACGTGGCCCGGGGACACCTGCGCGCGCTGCGCTACCTGGAGACGACGACCCGCACCGCGACCGCCGGGGTCAAGTCCGGGGTCGAACTGGGCGGTTCGCACGCGCGGCAGCGAGCCGAGCAGGTGAAGACCTACCCCGAGCTGGTCGGGGAGTTCCGGGACTTCCTGGCGTTCCTGGTGGCGCACCTGCCGACCCGGCCGGACCGGCGGGCGCCGCGGATCGTCGTGTGCATCGACGAGGTGGACAAGATCGCCACGGCGGAGGCGGCGGAGCAGTTCATCAACGACGTGAAGACGGTGTTCGGGGTGCCGGGGTGCTTCTTCCTGGTGGCGGTGTCGGAGGACGCGCTGGCGGCGTTCTCGCGGCGGGCGCTGACCGTGCGCACGGCGTTCGACTCGGCGTTCGACAACGTGATCCAGGTGAGCCGGCTGTCGCTGGCGCAGACGCGGCGGTTGCTGGTGCAGCGGGTGCTGCGGCTGCCCGAGCCGTACGTGTGGCTGTGCCACGCGCTGTCCGGCGGGCTGCCGCGCGACCTCAACCGGACCGTGCGGCAGCTTTACGACATCCGCCTGGCGACCGGGGTGGCCGAGCTGGGGGCGTTGGCGGCGGACCTGGTGCGGCAGGACCTGGAGACGGTGACGTACGGGCAGGTGCTGCGGGTGAACTCCGGTTCGGACGCGGTCAGCGGGGCGTTGCTGGGCTGGCTGGCGAAGACGCCGCGCGTGCCGGTGGACCACGACGCGTTGATCGGCCACCGCGACGACGCGCCTTCCGCCGGTGTGGCTTTGAAGGCGTGGCCGCCGGAGCTGTGGGCGGTGCGCGAGCGTTTCCAGGCGTACCTGTCCTACGCGGCGATCGTGCTGCGGTCGTTCCAAGAGCGCGAGATCCTCGACCGGCTGTCCGCCACGGGCGACGCCTGGAACCCGGTGCGCCACCTGGCCGACGCCCGCAACCACCTGGCGGTGGACGCGGCACTCGCCACAGCCGCCTTGGACGCCTACCGGTCGGAGATCGTCTGAGCCGAGGGCCCGTGGTGGACCCGCCCCCGGACCGCGGGCTCCGGCAACCGCTTGCGGAGTGCGGTCGGGGGCGGGTTCCCGTCTCGTCTGCCACCGTCGCGAGGGCGAAGCCGGACACCGCCGAGTCGGTTCGCCGTGGAGGTCGGTGGGACGAGCCGTCAGTGGTGGTGATGGCCCTCGAACTGGACGTACTGGCAGCCCGGCGCCTCCGCGGGCAGGGTGTGGCCCGCGGCGGGCGGGGTGGTCGGGGCGCAGGTCAGGCGGTGCAGGCCGAGCAGTTCCAGGCCGATCGTGCCGCTGAGGGCGAAGCCGTTGCCGAAGCCGAAGTCCGGGTTGTCGCTGATCTGCCCGGTCTTCATCGCCTCCTGCCACGCCTTCTGGAACTCCGCCAACCGGTCACGCCGGAACACCACCAGGCCCAGCCGCTCGTACGGACCGGCCTTGCACGTCGCCCACCGGTCCACGTACGGGGCGTACAGCGTCGCCCGCAGCGGACCGACGAACTCGGCGAACTCCTCGATGGTCCGGTCGGTCGGCTCCTCGCACTCGCCGGTCTTCTCCTCCACCCACGCGGCGACCTCCGCGGGGCTGCCCAGCGGCGGGCCCAGCGCACCCGAGCCCAGGCCGGTGGAGTCGGGCGCGCCGCACGCGACCGACCCCACCAGCAGCGCGACCAGGACCGCGCGGCGGGCGAACATCACCCGCACCGCGCGCCGTTGAGGGTGAACGCCGTCGGCGCCGTCGCCGGGCCCGTGCCGTTGAAGCCGAACGACGTGGACGCGCCGGCCGCGAGGTTCTGGTTCCAGCTCGCGCCCTTGGCCGTCGCCTTGCCGTCCGCCACGGTCACGGTCGCCGACCACGCCTGGCCGACCCCCTGCCCCGCGGGCACGTCCCAGGCCAGCTGCCAGCCGTTGGCCGGCGCGGTCCCGGTGTTCTTCACCGTCACGTTCGCGGTGAACCCGCCGGACCACACGCTGGGCGTCGCGAACGTCACCGTGCACGCCCCCGGCTCACCGCCGCCCGGGCCGGTGGTCACGCTGACCGCCGCCGACGGCGGGGACGTGTTGCCCACCGCGTCCCGCGCCACCACGTAGAACTGGTACGCGGTCGCGGGCGTCAGGCCGGTGACCGTGGCCGTGGTGCCGCTGCCCGACGCGACCGGCACGTCGGTCGCGCCCGCCTCGCGGAACACCTGGTAGCTCGTGACCCCGACGTTGTCCGAGGACGCGGCCCACGACAGCGCCACGGAGTTCGAGCCGGCCGTCGCGGTGGGCGTGCCGGGCGCGGTGGGCGCCTGCGTGTCGCCGCCGCCGCCACCCTCGAAGACCACGTCCGAGCAGCTGTAGAACGCCTCGGGGCTGTCGTTGCGCTGCCAGATCGAGTAGATCACGTGCCGGCCGGACTTGTTGGGCAGCGTGGCGTTCCACTTGTACTCGCCGCCCACGGCCACCGGGTTGGTGATCGAGTTGAACGGCGCGGGCTCCAGGTCCGACCACCGCAGCGGCTGCCGCGGGTCGTACCCGTCGCGGGTGACGTACTGGTCCCACGTGCCCGGGTGCGGGGCCCACGCGTTGTAGTGGATGGTGATCTGCGAGCCGGCCCGCAGCGTGGTGGTCGGCCAGTCGTCGCGCCCCAGGTTGTAGGCGTCGTACTTGGTGGTCGGGCCGCACAGGTCGCCGTCGGCGATGATCTCGCGGTGGCGGCCGGCGGCGTTGGAGATCAGGTTGCCGTACCAGTCCCACAGCGGCTGCTTGCCGCCGATGGCCACGGCCGCCTGGCACGCCGGGTTGGTGGGGTTGAGGTCGCCACCACCACCGCCGATCCGGCCGTCCTCGTAGCACGCGTAGGTCCGGCTGGCCGGGAAGGTCATCGAGCCGTGCGCCACCGCGACGCCGGTCTGCGCGAGCACGGTGGTCACGCCGGCGATCCCGACGGCGGCGAGGGCCAACGCCCCGAAGCGCTTGAGTCGCAAAGGAATGTCTCCTTCAGATCGACGGTGATCTGGCAGGGGGTGAAACAGCACAGTGTTCTGGGAGCGCTCCCAGAACACTGTGGCAGTCCGGTGACCTTGCGTCAACGACTCGTTTCATTTGGTCGCGCCCGGGTACCGCTCGGGGCATGCGGATCGCCGTGGTCGGGCAGATCGCCCGAGACCTCGTCCTGGTCGTCCCCGAAGTCCCCGACGCGGGCGGCACGTCACCGGTGCTGGAGCGCCGCGAAGTGCTCGGCGGCAAGGGCGCGAACATCGCCGTGAACGTCGTCCAGTTGGGCGCGTCGGCGGCGCTGGTCGGCGTCGCCGGGGACGACGACATCGGCGACCGCCTGGTCGACCACCTGCGATCGGACGGCGTGGACACGACTCCGGTGGCCCGCCGGGGCCGGTCGGCGCTGATCGTGGACGTCGTGTGCGACGGCCGGTGGCGCTACCTGCAGGACATCCCGGACACGTCCCTGGTCGCGCCGACCGACCTCGGGCCGTGCGTGGCCGAGGCGGACGCCGTCGTGGTGCAGCTCCAGCAGCCGCACGACACCGCGCTGGCCGCCGCGCGCCGGGCGAGCGGTCTCGTCGTGCTCGACGGCGTCGCCGCGCCGGACGTGCTCGCCGAGGCGGACGTCCTGCGGGCCGACCAGCACGAGTGCGAGGAGCTGACCGGCCGGTCGATCTCCTCCCCCGACGACGCCCTCGACGCCGGCCGCGCGTTGCTGGAGCGCGGGCCGTCGCTGGTCGCGCTGGAGGTCGGGGGCGAGGCGAACGTGCTGGTCTGGCCGTCGGGCTCGGCCGTCGTGCCGCTGACCGAGGTGGACGTGGTGGACACGACCGGCGGCGGTGACGCGTTCGTCGCGGCGCTGACCGTCGCCCTGGTCCGGGGCGACGGGCCGGAGGCGGCGGGGCGGCTGGCCGTGGCCGCCGCGGGCCGCGCGGTGGACCACGCCGGCGGGCGGACCGACCTGGGCGGGCTGCGCGCCGCGCGGCGGTGACCGGCCGAAGGCGGACCCGGTGATGGACGCGCGCGGACGGGTTCCGTAACCTGTCCGAGACCTCGACGGGCCTCACTCGTCCGGGGGATCCGGTGTTCAAGGAGGACCGCGCGATCGTGGCGTCGTACCCCGTTCAGCGCACCGTCCGCGCGGCTCTGGCGGCCACCGCCGTCCTCGCGCTGGCCGGTGGAGTGTCCGTGCCGCACGCCGTGGCCGACCCGGTGCCCACCGACGGCTCCGAGGCCCTCAAGCGGTACTTCGAACTCGCCCACGAGGCCGAGCAGCTCAACGAGCAGCACCTGCGCGCCGAGGAGGAGCTGGAGAAGGCCAACGGCACGATCGAGCAGGCCAAGCGCGACCTCGCCGCCGCCCAGCAGGCGCAGGGCCAGTTGCAGGGCCAGGTGGACCTGCTCACCGAGGCCTCCTTCGAGGGCGCCCGGTTCTCCCAGCTCTCGGCGTTGCTGGTCAGCGACTCGCAGCAGGACTTCCTCAACCGGATGACCGCGCTGGGCGTGCTCGCGGGCGAGAACGCCGAGGCGGTGGCGAGCCTGAGCGCCGCGGTCGACCAGGCCAACGAGGCCACCCGCCGCGCCAACGAGGCGGTCGACGCCGCCAACAAGGCCATCGCCGACATCGACCAGCGCAAGGTCGCGCTGGACGAGCAGATCAACGAGGTCCGCGCGGTCTACCGGGCGCTGCCCGAGCACGAGCGCGACCGCCTCGCGGGCGAGGGCTACACCGGTCCCGTGGACACCCCGCCGGGCAAGGCCGGCGACGCGGTGCAGTGGGCGCTGACCCAGCGCGGCAAGCAGTACGTGTTCGGCTCCAACGGCCCCAACACGTGGGACTGCTCCAGCCTCATGCAGGCCGCGTACCGGTCGGTGGGCATCGCGATCCCGCGCACCACCTACGGCCAGGCCACGATCGGGCGACCGGTGTCGCTCAACGAGGTGAAGGCCGGCGACCTGATCATCTACTACTCGGGACAGACCCACGTGTCGATGGCGATCGACGGCATCCGCGCGGTGCACGCCTCGACCGAGGGCGTGCCGGTCAAGATCCAGGACATCGAGTCGATCGGGCCGATCAGCACGATCCGGCGCGTGATCGGCTGAAACGCGGGTACTCCCCTCTCGACCCGTGACCGTCGAGTCGAGGAGGCACCCGTGCCCGATGTCGTCGACCTCATCATGCAGGACCACCGCGAGGTGGAGCGCCTGTTCGACGAGCTGAAGAACAACCCCGAGAAGCGACCACTGCTCACGCCCGTCCTGTCGGCGGTGCTGACCGCCCACAGCCGGGCGGAGGAGGACTCGGTGTACCCGGTGGCGCGGGACGAGGCCGGCGAGCAGGAGGAGATCCAGCACAGCCAGGAGGAGCACGTCGAGGCGGAGACGCTGCTGGCGAAGCTCATCGCGTGCGACCCCACCTCGGCGGAGTACGACACGGTGCTGGAGAAGCTGATCGAGGGCGTGACGCACCACGTGGAGGAAGAGGAGTCCACGGTGCTGCCGGGCATGCGCCGCGCGCTGGAGGACTCGCGGCGCGAGGAGCTGGGCGAGGCGTTCGCCGCCAGCCGCGCCAAGCACCTGGGCGAGCTGCCGGGCCAGGCCACCAAGGAGGAGCTGATGGCCCAGGCGATGAACAAGGGCGTGAGCGGCGCGTCCTCGATGAGCAAGGGCCAGCTCGAAGAGGCGCTCCACTCGTCGTGATGACGTGCGTCACCCGGGTGCGCGGGCATAGGCTGGTGGGCGCGGACGGGCCGAACCGGTCGGCGCGGCCCGCGCACCCGAGGTGAGCATGGAGGACAGCCCCGTCGAGCTGTCGGTGGTGGAGTCGTCGCCGGACACCCTGGTCCTGCGGATCGCGGGTGAGCTGGACATGGCGACCGTCCCCGCCGCGACCGCGTTCGCCCACGCCCACCTGGGACGCACCCGGCGCGAACTCGTGCTCGACCTGAGCGGCGTGACCTTCTTCGCCTCCGACGGCATCACCCTGCTGCTGACCATGCGCTCGGCGTGCCAGGCGGTCGGCAAGTCGCTGCGCGTCGTGGCCACCACCCCGGCCGTCCTGCACCCGCTGGAGGTCGCGGGGCTGCGCGAGCACTTCGCGATCACCTCCGGCCTGGAGGAGATCGGCTAGCGCGCGGCCGGCGCTAGCCGTTGGGCTCCATCACCAGGATCGCCCCGTTCGGCTCGCCCGAGTTGGACCGCAGCGAGCTGCACACCACCCGCACCACCACCTCGCGCCCCTTGCGGTTGATCGCGTCGAGCTTCACCTCGGTCAGGAACGACGCGTCGGTCAACGCCTGCCGCACGACCGGGCGCAGGTCGGCCACCGGCAGGCCGATGTCCAGGTTGAGCAGGTGCTCGCCCTCGGCCTCGTCGCGGCGCACGCCCCACAGCTCCTCGGCGCCGCGATTCCACGCGAGGACGCGCATCCCCGTGTCGAGCACGATCACGCCGGCGCGCAGCGAGGTCAGGATGGACTCCAGGAACTCGTTGACCTGGTCCAGCTCCAGGCTGCGCTCGCGCAGCGTGTCGTTGATGACCTGCAACTCGTCGTTGGTGGACTGGAGCTCCTCGTTCATCGTCTCCAGTTCCTCGTTGGTGGACTGGAGTTCCTCGTTGGTCGTCTCCAGTTCCTCCACAGTGGACTGGAGTTCCTCGTTCGTGGTCTCCAGCTCCTCGTTGGTCGACTGGAGTTCCTCGTAGGCGGACTCCAGCTGGCGGTTGGCGTACTCCAGGTCGTCGAGCAACCGGCGCGCCGTGGTCACGTCGTGGAAGACGATGGACACGCCCAGGACCGTGTTGTCCGAGGCGATCAACGGGTTCAGGTGCACTTCGAGCCACAGCGACGCGCCGGGCGAGCGCAGCCACTCGACTTCCTTGACGCGCAGCGCCCGGCGTTCGGCGCGGACCTGCTCGACGTACCCGCGCAGCTCCACCGGGCGGTAGGACAGGTCCAGGTCGCGCAGCGGGCGGCCGACGTCCTTGGGCCCCAGGCCGAACAGCGTCTCGGCCTGCTGGTTGGCCAGCGCCAGCACGTCGTCGCCGGTGACGACGACCTGCGCCACCGGGCTCGCGGAGAACGCCAGCTCGCGGATCTGGTCCAGGCCGCCGACGTCGATCCGCCGGTCCTGCACCAGCGCGTGCGTGACGAAGTGCCCGCCGCTGACGATGCTGCCCGCGGTCTTGCGGAAGACGCGCCGCTTGAGGTCGATCGGGTCGAAGATCCGGCCGTGCGAGAGCAGCATCTCCGCCTTGCCCAGGAACAGCACGCCGCGCGGCACCAGCGCGAAGTGGAACCGGTTGAGGATCTTGGCCTGCGTCTCCTGGTTGAAGTACATCAGGGTGTTGCGGCACACCAGCAGGTCGATGCGGGAGATCGGCGCGTCCTGCACCAGGTCGTTGCGGCCGAAGATGACCGAGCGGCGCAGGTCCTTGCGGAAGGCGTGGCGGCCGTTGAGCGGTTCGAAGTACTTGGCGACCAGCTCCGGCGGCACCCCTTGCAGTTCGCGTTCGCCGTAGGTGGCGTGACGGGCGTGGGTGAGGGCGTCCTCGTCCACGTCGGTGGCGTAGATCTTGACCCGCTGGCGGAACCGCTCGACGCCCAGCGCCTCGGTGAGCGCCATCGCGAGGCTGTAGGCCTCCTCGCCGGACGCGCAGCCGGCGCTCCACACCCGCACCGGGTCGTCGGGGCCGCGTTCGGCCAGCAGCGTCGGGATGATCTCGTCGCGCAGGAAGCCCCACGCGTCGGCGTCCCGGAAGAAGCCGGTGACGTTGATCAGGATCGTGTTGAACAGCGCGTTGAACTCGTCGGCGTTGACCTGGAGGTGGTCGATGTAGTCGACGTGGTTGTCGATGCCGACCTCGTTCATGCGGTGCCGGACGCGGCGCATGAGGCTGGTCCGCTTGTACCCGGTGAAGTCGAACCCGCGCGACTCCTTGAGGTAGCGGAGGACTTCCTCGAAGTCGCGGTCGGGGTCCTGGCCGTCACTCACACCGGAGAACGCTACTCGCCGTCCGGTGGGGCGCCCGGTCGAGCCACGCCGTCACCGCGCGGTGTCCAGGACCGCCCAGACCACCTTGCCGCCGTCCGGCCACGACGTGTGCCCCCACACGCGGCTGACCCGCTCCACCAGCCGGACCCCGCGACCCCCCGGCGTGGTGCCGCCGTCCCCCCGCCGCGGCGGGTCGGTCGCGCCGTCGTGGACGGCGATGGTCAGCGTCGGGCCGCGCAGCTCCAAGCGCAGGTGCGGGGCGCTGCGGGCGTGCTCGACCGCGTTCTGCACGAGTTCGGTGACCACGAGCAGGGCGTCGTCCAGCACGTCGCGCACGTCCCACCGCACGCACGTCTCGCGCACGAACTGCCGCGCCATGAGCGCGCTCACCGAGGACTCGGGCAGCCAGGTCTCGTCGCGCCGCCGGTCGGGGCGCTGCTCCGCGGCGACCACGGCGTCGTGGACGGACGGGTAGTGGCGGACGAACCGCCCCGCGCCGCCGGCGGCCAGCGCGCGCTGGTGCGCCGCGCCCGCGCCGACCAGCAGGACGGGGACGCCGGGCCACTCCGACACCCGCATCCACACCGTCGTGAACACCGACATCACCGCCGGTGTGGCGACCTCGAAGCCGTCGTCGAGCACCACGACCACGGCGGTCGGTCCCTCCAGGGCGCATTTGAGGAGGCTGTCGCGCAGGTGCGCGTAGGTGCTGAGGTCCAGCCGGCCCGAGGGTCGGACGATCGTCGCGCCGGCCTCGGTGCCGACGTCGAGCGTCAAGGTCATGAGGCGTGCTCCGGTGGGTTCGGTCTGGTGAACGTGCCGTCGAGCAGGTGCGCGCGCAGCACGTCCGCCGCGCCGGCGGCCTCCGCCTCCGCCCGCCGGCACCGCTCGACGATCGAGTGGCTGCCGCGCGCCTCGGCGGACAGCCGCATCCGCCGCGACAGCGACACCTGCTCCTCCAACGCGCGCAGCGCCGCCCACAGGGCCCTCTCCAGGGCGGCGTCCTGGGCTTCCAGCAGGGCTTCGGCGGTCCAGGCGTGGCCGACGTGGCAGCGGAACCGGTTGTGCTCGGCGTCCAGCGCCAGCAGCGCGCCGCCGCAGTCGGGGCACGAGAAGCTCGACGGCGTCCCCATCGACTCCACCTCACCGGGGCCGGCGCCCGACCCGTTCGCGGCCCACGCGGCCTCCCGGCGCAGCAGCTCGGACGGGTCGCCCGCGTCCTCGACGGGGCCGCCGACCTCGCCGCGCAGGAGTTCGCCCATCTTGCCCGCCGGCAGCACGTGGTCCACCTCGACGTGCCGCAGGACCGCGTTCACCATGCCCGGGAACAGGGCCTCCTCGGGATCCTGCACCACCGTCAGCCCGCCGCGCGCGGAGATCGCGACCATGCCCGCCGCGCCGTCGTCCAGCGTGCCCGACAGCACGACCCCGACGACGCCGGGACCACGGGCCAGGGCGGCCGAGCGGAACAGGGCGTCCACGGAGGGCCGGTGACCGTTCTCGGTGGGCCCGCGCGACAGGTGGACCACGCCGTCGACCACGAGGAGGTGGTGGTCGGGCGGCGCGACGTGGATGCGGCCCCGGCGCAACGCCATCCCGGCCCGCGCGGGCGCCGCGGGCAGCGGACCGCTGCGGTCGAGGATGGTGGACAGCGCGCTGGTGCCGCGGGCGGGGATGTGCAGCACGACCGCGACCGCCGCGTCCAGGTCTTCGGGCAGGCCGGCGACGAACGCCCGGAGCGCCTCGACGCCCCCCGCGGACGCGCCGACGACTATCAGGTCCCTCGATGGCATGGGGTGCACCTCGGGTCGTGGATACCCCGCTGGTTCGGAGGGTACTCGTTACGATTCGGTCCTTCGGGGTCCGACACGGACGCTTCGGTGGTCCGACACGGGACGGCGGTGGGGTGGTGCTCTGGAGTGCCGGCGCGGTGGCGCGCATGCTGGGCGTCTCCCCCACGACCCTGCGCACGTGGGACCGCAGGTACGGGTTGGGGCCGAGCACGCGCGAGGAGGGCAGGCACCGCCGGTACAGCGAGGAGGACGTCTCCCGGCTGCGGCACATGCTGGCCCTGACCGGGCGGGGCGTGGCACCGGCCGCCGCGGCGGCGATCGCGATGGGCCGCACCCTGTCCGTCGAGGACGGCGGCGACCCGCCGCTCGACGACACCTCGCACACCGACGACGAGTCGCGGGCCGGCGGTTCGCAGGACGGCGGCTCGCGGGACGGCGGCTCGCGGGACGGCGGCTCGCGGGACGGTGGCTCGGGGGCGGGTGGCTCGGGGGTGCGTGGGTCGCGGGCGGGTGGGTCGCGGGCGGGTGGGTCGGGGGCGGGTGGGTCGGGGGCGCGTGGGTCGCGGGCGGGTGGTGGGCCGCGGGTGGTGCCCGTCGAGCGGGACGGGTGGGCTCCGGAGGTGCGTGGCTTCGCTCGTGCGGCGTACCGGCTGGACCTCCCGTTGATGACCGACCTGGCCGGCGGGCTGGTGGCGCGGCACGGGGTCGTGGTCGCGTGGGAGAGCGTGCTGGTGCCGTTCCTGGTGGCGTTGGGCGAGAAGGTGTCCGCGCAGGGGTCCGGGGTGGAGGTCGAGCACCTCGCGACCACGGCCGTCCTCGACGCGGTGCGCGGCGCGGTGCTGCCGGTGTCCGGGCGGCTGCCGGCGCTGCTCGCGTGCGCGCCCGACGAGCAGCACAGCCTGCCGCTGCACGTCCTCGGCGCGGCGCTGGCCGAACGGGGCTGCGCGTCCCGCCACCTCGGCGCCCGCGTGCCCGCCGCGGCACTACTCGATGCGGTGAAGTTGTTGGAGCCCCGGGTCGTGGTCCTGTGGGCCCACGCGTCCGGGTACGCGTCCCTCGCGCCCGTCCCCGACCTGCTGGAACGCGGTTGCGAGGTGCTGGTCGCGGGTCCCGGGTGGACCGTCGTGCCGCCCGGGGCGCGCCGGCTCGGGTCGTTGGGCGAGGCCGTCGAGGCCGTGCTTGAGTTGAACCGATTTTGAAACGAATTTAGGCTCTGAGAGGTCCCTCCGACCTCAGGACGTGAGCCGCATGCCCGAGCTGTCCCGTCTTCCCCAGCCGGTCGCCGAGTCGTGGGACTGGCAACTCCAAGGTCTGTGCCGGGGCATGGACAGTGCCCTGTTCTTCCACACCCACAACGAACGCGGTGCCGCGCGGGAGCACCGGGAGGCGCAGGCGAAGGCGGTGTGCGCGCGGTGCCCGGTGGTGGCGGAGTGCCGGGCGCACGCGCTGGCGGTGGAGGAGACGTACGGCGTGTGGGGCGGCCTGGGCGAAAGCGAACTCCGCCGCCTGATCGCCCGCAACCACCGCAAGCGCCACGCCACCCCGACCCCGAAGCGCGACTGACCCGGCCGCCTCCGGGCGCGCCAGACCCCGGGCGCGCCAGACCTGCCCGCGGCGAGTCCTAGGCGCGCGGCGAGTCCTAGGCGCGGCGAATCCTGGGCGCGGCAGACCCCAGGGCGCGCCACCTGGGCGCGGCTCGCGGCCGTCAGCGAACCTGGGCGGCGCTCCTCGGCCGCCACTGGGTGTAGCCCGCTTCCTCGGCCTCGGCGATCGAGCGGAAGGTGACATCGCCCTTCATGCGCTTGAAGTAGGGCGAGTCGGGCGTGTGGAAGATCATCGACTTGGAACTGCCCTTGACCTCGACCACCGCGGCCGGGGTTACTCCCGCCGGGGCGACTTTCGCCGAGGTGACTCCCGCCGTAGCGGATGCCGCCGGAGCGGGCTCGGCATCGGGCACCGGGGCGGGTTCGGGCGTGGGCTGTGCGGCGAGTGCGGCGAGTGCGGCGGTCGGGTGGTCGGGCTCGGGTTCGGGCTCGGCTTCCGGTGCGGGTTCCGGCTCGTCCGCGTTCTCCGGTGCGGGCTTCGGTTGGGTCGGGAGGGTCAGCGTGCCCGCGGGCAGGGCCGGGCGCGGTGGGGTGGTCGGGTGGGTGAGTTCGGCGCGCAGGCCGCGGATCGTGGCGCGCAGCGGCAGCCACGTCAGGACCGCGCCCGCCAGGAACGCGAACCCGCACAGGACGAACATCTGGGCGAACAACCAGAACACCGCTGCTCCTAGCTCATCAGGACGTCGACCTGGCGCGTGGCCGGGTCCGTGTTCTCCGGCGCGGCGTCGAGGACGACCGCCGTCCGGATCCGCTCCGGCCGCACCCCCTGCGCGACGAACAACGCCCGCACCGCGTCCGCCCGCTGCTGCGCGAGCGCGCGCGGGTCCGGGTGGCCGGTCGAGGAGGCGTGGCCGGTCAGCGTGACGGTCGCCTTCGGCGCCACCAGCAACAGCCGGCCCACGCGGTCCACCAGGACCGGGCCGTGGCCCTGCCACGCCGTGGACGACGGCTCGAACCGGAACCCGCCGTTGCCGTTGATCATCGCCGTCACCGACCGCCGCAGCGCGGCGAGGTCGAGGTCCCCGCCGACGACGTCCACCCGCGGGTCCCGCGCGCCCAGCGCGGTGAGCGCCTCGCGCAGGGCCGCCGCCCGCGGCTCGTCGGGCACGGTCGCCCGGACGTCGAGCGTGTCGCCGGTCGCGACCGCGGTGAGGTCGTGCGCGGACGCGGCGAAGGCGGCGGTGACCACGTCGGCGGCGGCGGACGCGCTCAGCGGCGACCGGATGCCGGTCTCCGACAGGAAGTCCGTCACCGCCAGGTCCGCCGGGGAAGTCACGGCGAGGTGTGCCGGGAGATCGGTCGGCCGGAGATCCGTCGCTCGCGGGTCTGCCGCCTGGCGGGAGTCGGCTGCGGCCCCGACCGCGTCGAGCAGCGCGCGCCGCTCGTCCGCGTCGGCGACGGCACCGGCCAGCAGCACCCCGGCCGCGGACACGGTGACCGCGAGGCGTCCGGCGGCCTCCCGCTCGGCGATCCGCGCTCGGGCGAAAACCCCTGATGCCGCAAGGAGAGCGGGCACCAGCACGGCACCGACGAGCCACGCTCGCCACGCTGGGGACTTCAGCACCGGGCGTTCGTACCGGAAGTGCCCGTGCCGATGCCACCAGCGCGGGGCGTACGCCCAGGACACCGCCCGGCATTTCACCTGTCCAGGTGACGATCATTCGCGTGCACAAGGAATCCGGCGGCGGCGCGACACGCGGGACCCCCGCCGCGACCGTCCGGATCGGACGGGGTAGGGTTCCCCAGTCGCACCGATCTTCGGCGGCGAGACCGGCCGGCGCGCGACACGAAGTCCCGGCGCGACGCGAAGTCCCCGCGAGCGCACCGAAGTCGGGCACGACGGAGTGACGCCTCGACCGGGTCCGTTCGAACCGGACCGCCGAGTCGCTCGACCTCCGCACGCCCTCAAGGCATGCGTCATCACGCCCACGCCCCGCAAGCCCCGGCGTGAACCGTCCTCACCGCGTCAAGCCGAAGCCCGACCCGCGACCATCACCTTCAAGCGGCGTAAGGCAGCACCCCCGTCCGACAGCCGCACTTGCTGCACACCGGGTGGGCGGGCGCCCGCACCACCACCTCGGCCAGCAACCGACGCGAGTCCTCGAACGTCGGCGGGCGCTGACCGGGCACCAGTAACGAGTCGAGCACCTCCTGCCACCGCTTCGCCCGGGCCCGCGACCGCTCCACCGGGTCCCGCAGCCGGGCCCGCGACCGCACCTCCTCCCGGGCCTGCTCCCCCGACTCGCCCAACGGCCGCCGGGGTCGTGGCGCGGTGAGCCGGGCGTTGCGGCGGTTGACCCGCCACCACTGCCCCAGCGTCATGCCGGCGACCGGGGGGCGCGCACGCCGCGCGCCCCCCTGCCACCACGACCAGAGCCGCACGCGGAGGAAGTCGTGCGCGGCCTGGTCGCGGCTCCTGGGTCTGCCCTGCCTGGTCCCGTCGGGCCTGGAGTCCACGGCCGCCAGCAGGGCGTCGACGCTCCACCCCTCGGCGAACCACGGCTCCACGACCTCGCGCAGCAGCGCGCGGTCCGCGTCACCCCAGCTCGCTCTCAGGCACAGCGCCTCGACGGCCGTGTCGATCTCGTCGTCGGTCTCGGGGATGACACGGCCGGGCCACTGCCGGGGATCGAGTTGTACGCGCATCCCTAGCTCCCTTCCGAACGCGTACCGAACACCTGTTCGAGATAGTGCCAGAGGGGTACGACAATTCCGGGGGGCCAAGCCTTGACTCTCCTGGAATAGAGGGTAAATGCGCAGGTCAGAGCGTTTTGAAGGACTTCGGGGAGGAGGAGCGCGGCGGCGCTGGAGCACGCCGCCGCGCCCGGGGGTCACGGCTCGTCGACCTCGGCCTCGATGCTGCTCAAGGTCGCCTCGACCTCGTCCAGGCCGGGATCGGGGACGGCCTCGCCCCGGCACGCCACCAGGGCGGTGAGGAGGGCCGCCAGGACCAGCGCGGCCCTCACTTGACACCGCAGTGGTCGGCCTGGAACTTGTCCACCCGCTCCTGCACCTTGCCCAGCCGGGTGAGCTGCTCCCCACGCCGCTCGGCACGCTTCTCCAGGCGCTCGGCGCGGGCGGTGTCCCCGGCGTCCCGGGCCTTCTGGGCCTGCGCCTTGAGCCACGCCGTGGAGCCGATGACGTCCGCGCCCCCGTTGATGCGGGTGGTGAGGCGCGTCACCCGGTCCTCGACGCGGGGCAGGCGCTGCTCGCAGATCTTCTTCACCTGCTCCGGGCTGAGCGTGACGGGGGCGTAGGTCTTGTCCTGCGCGGACGCGACACCGGTCGTGGCCAGGCCGGCCCCGGCGACGAGGGCCGCGACGGCGATGCGACGGATCCATGTGTTCATGCGTCCACGATCGCGGGACGCGGTGAGCGCCCGGTGCGGCGGATGTTCGGGTTGTGCAAAGAACGGGGTTTGAGCCGGACCCGGAACGGCAACCCTCCGCGCCATGACCGACACCCTGTGGGACGAGTTCCATCGCGTGGTGAACATGACCTCGCTCGAACTGGAGGACTGGCTGCGCACCCGCTCGGCGGACGAGAACTCCGAGGCACTGCCCGACCAGGCGGGCACCCCGACCGGCCAGGAGGTGCTGAGGGTGCTGCGCAAGCGGCGCACCGACCTGACCACCGAAGACGTGCGCGTGATGCGCAAGGTCGTGGAACGCGTCCACGAACAGCGCCGCGAGGACCTGGAACCGACCGCCGGCGAGGCCCACTGGCGCCACCGCCTGATGTCCATCGGCCACGACCCGCTCAAGCCGGCCTGAGACGTCGTCGTGCGGTCCTGCCCGGGTCGGCTCCGGGCAGGGCTACTCCCGCGGGGGATCGACCTCGCCGATCATGTCGACCAAGAAGAGCAGGCGCGCCGCTGCCTCCCAGGCGGTGAGGCCGACGCGCGGGTACCGGCACTCCTTCAAGCGCGCGGCGCTGTCTTCCAGGAGCCGTCGCTCCTCCGCTTCAAGCCGGCCCTCGACGCAGGCTTCGACACACCGCCGGACGTGGTCGGTCTCGGGACCGTCCGGCCACCTGCCCGCCACCGCGAGGCGCAGCGCGTGCAGGGCGGCTTCGCGGCGCGCGACGTGCCACCGGGCCCGTGGCCGCCCGTCACTCGGGACCCGCTTGCCGCGGCGCTTCTCCGCCCGCCGCCGGTCCGCGTAGGCGTCCAATTCGACCAGCCACGCGTTTCGGCTGGTCTCCAGTTCGTCCAGGGCGCGGAGCAGGGCGGTCCCGTCGTGTTCGAACAGGCCGGCGCGGGCGCGCAGGAGGCTCAGCGTCTCGCGGAACCCGATCGGGGCGTAGAGGTTGACGCAGGAGCGCAGCGCGGAGGCGCGGTGGGACAGCGGCAGCGTCTCGTCGCGCGCCCTGCGCGCCCAGTTGCCGAAGCTCATGCTGATCCGGATGCGGCCTCCGGCCCCCGTCTCCATGATCGCACGGGGTACCGACAGGAAATCCGTCTCGCTAGTGCAGCACCGGGCCGGCGTCCACCCGGTCCGCGTCGCCCAGGCGCACGCCCGACGCCGGGACCAGGCCGAACTGCACCACCTGGCGGCGGGTCAGCAGTTCGGTCAGCCAGTCGGTCGCCACGCGCAGGCGGTTGCCCGGCATCGCCAGCAGGTGGTAGCCCCGGGCAACGACCTTCGCGGGCCAGCCGGTCAGCGGCACGTGCAGCGGGTTGGCCACCGCCTGGCCGCCGGACAGGTCCACCACGAAGCCCAGGTCCCGGTGGCGGTAGCGGGCCGGGGTGCCGTGGCCCAGGGACGCCGCCACGTTGCGGCCGGCCAGTTTGCCCTGGCGTTGCGCGTGCTGGGCCGTCATGGGGGTGGGTTTGCCGTCGTTGTGGACATCCGGCACGGCGGCGACGTCGCCTGCCGCGAACACGTGCGGGTGGTCCGGCACGGTCAGGTCTTCCTGGACCACCAAGCGGCCCTTCTCCGTGGGCAGGGCCACCGATTCGACCAGGGGATCGGGGCGGACGCCCACGCACCACACCACCGTCTTGGACGGGATCTCGCTGCCGTCGGTGAGCTTCGCGCACGACGCCGTCACCTCGGCCACGCTGGTCTTCAAGCGCACATCGACCCCGCGCGAGCGCAGCACCTCCAGGGCCGGCCCGGACAGGCGTTCGTCCAGGCCCGGCAGGACGCGCGGAGCCATGTCCACCAGGACCCAGCGCACGGGTGGCGCGGCGGGGCGGCCCTTCAGCGCCGCCGCCGTGAGTTGTTGGCCCTGGGCCACCAGCTCGGTGCCGGTGTAGCCCGCGCCGACCACCACGATCGTGGCGCGGGCGGCGCGTTCGGCCGGGTCGGTGGCCTGTTCGGCCAGCTCCACCTGGCGCAGGACGTGGTCGCGCAGGAACACCGCCTCGGCCACCGACTTGAACCCGTAGGCGTGCTCGGCGACGCCCGGGATGGACATCAGCCTGGTCACGCTGCCCGACGTCAGCACGATCCGGTCCCACTCCAGGACCTGCTCGCGCCCCTCGACGTCCACCGCCGTGCACGTCCGCGCGGCCAGGTCCACCTTGGTCGCGTGCGCCTGCACCAGCCGGGTCCGCGGCAGCTTGGGCCGCAGCGGCACGGCCACCCGGCGCGGGTCCAGCGTCCCGCCCGCCACCTCCGGCAGCAGCGGCACGTACAGCATGTAGTCGGTCGGGTTGACCGCCACCAGCTCGGCCGCGTCCGGCGGCAGCGCCCGTTCCAACGCGCGCAGGCAGTGGTAGCCCGCGAACCCCGTCCCGACGACCAGCACCCGTGGCTTGGCCATGATCCGACCACCTCCCTCCCCCGCCGGGTACCCAGCGCCCGGAAGGGGTAGACACGAGGACATGAGCATCGGGCTGCCCGACGGGATCACCGCCTGCCTCTTCGACCTCGATGGGGTGCTGACCAGCACCGCCGTGCTGCACCGCCGCGCGTGGCGGCGCACGTTCGACGACTTCCTGCGCCCCCGCGGCGAGCCGCCGTTCGCCGAATCGGACTACGTCGAGTACGTGGACGGCCGGCCCCGCTACGACGGCGTGCGCACCTTCCTGACCTCCCGAGGCATCACGCTGCCCGAGGGGTCGCCGGACGACCCGCCCGACCGCGACACCGTCCACGGCGTCGGCAACCGCAAGAACGAGCTGATCGACGCGATCATCCGCCAGGAGGGCGTCACCCCCTACCCGGGCACCGTCCGCTACCTCGACGCCGTCCACGGCGACCTGAAGATCGGCGTCGTGACGTCCTCGGCGAACGCGACCCGGGTCCTCGACGCCGCCGGCCTGTCGAAGTACGTGCAGGCGCTGGTGGACGGCGTGGTGATCAGCCGGGACGGGCTGCGCGGCAAGCCCGCGCCGGACTCCTTCCTGGCCGGCGCCGAGGCGCTCGGCGTGGCGCCGGCGCAGGCGGCGGTGTTCGAGGACGCGTTGGCCGGGGTCGCGGCGGGACGCGCGGGCGGGTTCGGGTACGTGGTGGGCGTGGACCGCGCGGGGCAGCGCCCGGCGCTGCTGGAGAACGGGGCGGACGTGGTGGTCGAGGACTTGGCGGAGCTGCTGTGACCGGTTACGAGATCCAGCCGTGGGCGTTGCGCTGGCACGGCCTGTCGGTGCCCGACCTGCGGCGGACGGAGTCGACGTTCGCCCTGTCCAACGGGCACATCGGCATGCGCGGCACGTTGGACGAGGGCGAGCCGCGCGGCCTGCCCGGCACCTACCTCAACGGCTTCTACGAGGAGCACTCGCTGCCCTACGGCGAGGGCGGCTACGGCTACCCCGAGGCCGGGCAGACCGTCGTCAACGTCACCGACGGCAAGGTCGTCCGGCTGCTGGTCGAGGACGAGCCGCTGGACATGCGCTACGGCCGCGCGCTGGACCACGAGCGGGTCCTGGACTTCCGGTCCGGCACGCTGCGCCGGCGCACCGAGTGGGAGTCGCCGACCGGCCGCCGGATCACCGTGCGCAGCGAGCGGCTGGTGTCGTTCACCCAGCGCGCCGTGGCCGCGATCCACTACGTCGTCGAACCGCACGACGACCTGCAACTGGTGGTGCAGTCCGACCTGCTGGCCAACGAGCCCGTCGAGCACCGGGGCGGCGACCCGCGCGTGGCCGCCGCGCTGGACGCGCCGCTGGTGGCCGACTTCGCGTGGGCCGAGGGCACGCGGGCCGTGCTGGCCCACCACACGCGGCGCTCGGGCCTGCGCATGGCCGCCGCGATGGACCACGAGCTGGACGTCAGCGACGGCGTGCGCACCGGCATCCACGCCGAGGGCGACCTGGCCCGGTTCACCGCCGCCGTGGACGTCCCGGCGGGCGGCGCGCTGCGGCTGACCAAGTACCTGGGTTACGGCTGGTCCGCGCAGCGGTCGGTGCCCGCGCTGCGGGCGCAGGTCGACGCGGCGCTGGCGGGCGCGCGGCAGACCGGCTGGGCGGGCCTGCTGCGCGAGCAGCGCGCGTTCCTGGACGACTTCTGGGAGGTCGCCGACATCGAGGTGGACGGCGACGACGAGATCCAACAGGCGTTGCGGTTCGCGCTGTTCCACATCCTCCAGGCCGGCGCCCGCGGCGAGACCCGGGCGATCGCGGGCAAGGGCCTGACCGGCCCCGGCTACGACGGGCACGCGTTCTGGGACACCGAGATGTTCGTGCTGCCGGTGCTGACCTACACGGTCCCCGACGCCGCCCGGGACGCCCTGCGCTGGCGGCACTCCACGCTGCCCAAGGCACGCGAGCGGGCCGTGGTGCTGGGCCAGCACGGGGCGGCGTTCCCGTGGCGGTCCATCAACGGGGCGGAGTGCTCGGCGTACTGGCCCGCGGGCACGGCGGCGTTCCACGTCTCCGGCGACGTGGCCCACGCGGTCGCCCAGTACACCGCGGCCACCGGCGACGTCGAGTTCGACCGCGAGTGCGGCACCGAGCTGCTGGTGGAGACCGCGCGGCTGTGGATGTCGCTGGGCCACCACGACCAGCACGACGGGTTCCGCATCGACGGCGTGACCGGCCCGGACGAGTACTCGGCGATCGTGGACAACAACGTCTACACCAACCTGATCGCCCAGAAGAACCTGCGGGAGGCCGCGCTGGCCGCCGAACGGCACCCCCAGAAGGCCGGTGACCTGGGCGTCAAGCCCGAGGAGGTGCGGGCCTGGCGGCTGGCCGCGGACAAGACGCTGGTGCCCTTCGACGAGCTGCTGGGCGTGCACGAGCAGGCCGAGGGGTTCACCGCCCACGCCGAGTGGGACTTCGCGCGCACCGCCGAGGACGAGTACCCGCTGCTGCTGTCCAAGCCGTACTTCGACCTGTACCGCAAGCAGGTGGTCAAGCAGGCGGACCTGGTCCTGGCCATGCACGTGCGCGGCGACGTGTTCACCCCCGAGCAGAAGGCCGCGAACTTCGCCTACTACGAGGCCCGGACCGTGCGGGACTCGTCGCTGTCGGCGGGCACGCAGTCGGTGCTGGCGGCCGAGGTCGGCGCGCTGGAGCTGGCCTGGGACTACCTGGCCGAGGCGGCGTTCACCGACCTGCACGACCTGCACCACAACGTCCACAACGGACTGCACATGGCGTCGCTGGCGGGCGCCTGGATCGCGGTGGTCGCCGGGTTCGGCGGCATGCGCGACCACTCGGGGCTGACCTTCGCGCCCCGCCTGCCACCGAGCCTGGCGCGGATGGCGTTCCGCATGTCCTACCAGGGCACGCGGTTGTGCGTGACGGTCGGCCGCGAGGAGGCGACGTACCGGATCGTGTCGGGCGGCGCGCTGCGCACCGAGCACCACGGCAAGCCGATCGTGGTGGAACCCGGCACGCCGCTCACCCTCCCGATCCCCGAGCCGCCCACGCCGCCGGAGGTGAGCCAGCCGCACGGCCGCGAACCGGTGCGCCGGGAGCCGAGGCCCTAGGGCCTGTCCGGTCGCCGGTCGGGCCCGGTCCGAGCGGGTGCGCGGCCGCCCGGACCACGTGCGCACCGCGACCGGACAGGCCCTAGTCGCCCTTGTGGGGGCGCAGCGCCGAGGGCTTGTGCACCGCGTCCCGGCCGCTCTTGGCGCTGCGCACGCGGTACTGCGGGTCGTCCTTGGAGGCCTTCACCTTCCGGCCGGCGGCCTCGGTGTCCTCGGTGATCTTCTCCTCGACCTTGCCGTGGGTGGTGCTGCCGTGCGACTTCCACTCGACTTCGTCGCCCTTGCGGAACGTTTCGCCCATGACTTCTCCTCTGCCGAATCTTCCGGTGGCCCACGGGTACCCGCACCACCAGGGGAACCAACGGAGGGGTCATGGACGAGCACAAGCGGATCAGGGACGAGTTCTCCGAGGCGGTCAACCTCACCGCGGCGGAGCTGGAGGACTGGCTGGGCACCGACGAGTCCCGGGCCGTGGGGCAGAAGGACGGCGGCGGCGAGTCCACCGGGCACGCCTCCGGGCGCCGCATCGTGCGGCTGCTGCGCACCAAGAACGACGACCTCAGCGAGGACGACTACGCCCACATGCGCAAGGTGGTCGGGTACGTGCACCGGCACCTCGCGCAACGGCCCAAGGACGTCGAGGACTCGGCGTGGCGGTACTCGTTGATGAACTGGGGCCACGACCCGTTGAAGCGGTGAAGACGCCCGGTCAGGGCTCCTCGGGGGGAGGGGAGCCCTGACCGGGACTTGCAGGCGGCCCAGGGGGGCTGTGGCCGCCTACGCCATCATCGTCGCGCGCCGGCACCCCCGTTACGCGCGGTGCCGGGGAATTCCCCATGGGACCATTCGGAATGGCAATGGGGACGCGCGACCGCCGTATCGCACCACACGGCGACCGTCCACTTCGTCCGGGGGTCGTGGCATCCCGCATGACGGGGATCGTTACCGCAGAACTGCGGGTTTCACCTGGAAATGGGTAACCCACACAGGTGAGATGTCCAGCGCGCGGGCGGTCCGCCGGTCAGTATCCCCGGGTGTGAGCGGAACACCGATCTACGACGAGCTGGCGGCGACGTACCTCGCCGACCTCGACCTCAGCGCCCTGGACCGGCCCGGGCCCGAGCCCGTCGTCGCTCCCGAGCCCGCCGGACCCGCCGAGCCGCAGCCCCGCGGTCGCACGAAGGCGTGATCTTGACACCCCGCCGCGCGCGGGGGTAGTACGACTGGTGACGCGACCAGGGCCGCCGCCTGTGGGGAAGGTGGAGCGGCATGCGCGTGCGGGCGGTGCTCACGGCGGTCTTCCTGCTGGCGGCGTGCACGACCGCGCCTCCCGAGCGGGTGACCCTGACCTGGTGGGACCACCTCGACCACTCCCCCGTCGCCGACCAGGCCGTCGAGGCGCTCATCGCCCGCCACCACGCGGCGCACCCGCACGTGGAGATCAAGCGGACCGCCGTGCCGCGCGCGGAGCTGGAGGAGCGCCTGGCGCGCGGGCCCCGGCCCGACATCGCCGCCGTGGACGTGGCCGCCCTGCCCCGCCTGGCCGCCGCCTCCGCCCTGACCGACCTGAGCGGGCGGTTCCAGGGGTGGGACCTGCCGTTCGTGGAGCCCGCGCGGGACAGCGTCCGCTCCGCCGGCCGCTACTACGGCGTGCCGCTGCGCACCGACACCCCGGTCCTGCTCTACAACCGGGACCTGTTCGCCGCCGGCGGCGTCGCCGGGCCGCCCGCGACGTGGGCGGACCTGCGGGTCACCGCGCGGTCGCTGACCGGGGCGGGCCGGTGGGGCCTGTGCCTGGCCGCCGGGGCGGGCGACGACCTGACCGGCACGTTCCTGCCGTTCCTGTGGCAGGCGGGCGGCGACGTCCGGGACGTCACCGGGGCGGTCGAAGCTCTGTCCTTTGTGGACTCATTGATGGCCGGCGCCCACCCCGATTCCCTGCGCTGGTCCAGCACCGACGCGACCACGGCGTTCACCGAGGGGCGGTGCGCCATGACGGTGAACGGCCCGCGCGCCGTGCCCGCGCTGAACGCCGCCGGTCTCGACTGGGGCGCCGCGCCCCTGCCCGCGGGCCCGGCCGGCACCGCGTCGCTGGTCGGCGGCGAGGCGTGGGTGGTGGGCGCCGGCAGCCCCCACGCCGACCGGGCGTGGGAGGTGCTGCGGTGGCTGGCCGAGCAGCCCGACAACGCCACCGAGTTCGGCGCGGCCCTGCAGGCGGTGCCCAACCGGTCGGACACCGCCGCGGACCCCGGGTGGCAGTGGGACCCCAACCTCGGCGCGTTCACCACCCAGCTCGCCTCCGCCCGCTCCCCTTACACGCCGCGCCACCCGGAGGTCTCCGCGGAGCTGTCCGCGATGGTGCGCGCGGTCCTGCACGAGGGCCGCCCGCCGGCCGACGCGGCGGCCGACGCCAAGCCCCGCCTCGACCCGCTGCTGCGCTGACGACAGCGGCAAATTGCAGATCATGTGCAGCAAACCGGTCTGTGGAGCCGAAAACCGCGACCCCCGAGCCGTTCACACCAACCCGGCCACCGTTCACCGACGACACCCCCGAAAGGGGGGACATCCGTGCGTGGCGCAGGGCAAGGTATCCGGTCTCGGGCGTCGCCCCGCGACGACCGGGGTATCCGGGTCGCATGCGGAAAGAGGCACCGGTGAAGGACAAGGTCGAGAAGGGCGACACCACCACGCGCCCGTGGATGACCCGCGCCCAGCTGCTCGCGCTGGTGGTGGGGTCGCTCCAGCTCGTGTTCGCACTGGTGCCGGTCCTGCCGATGAGCGCGGGCCACCAGGCCCTGCACGTGTGCACGGGGCTGGTCGGGATCGCGCTGGCGTGGAAGCACCAGTACGCCCGCCTGTACGGCGTCGCCCTGCTCCTGGTCTACGGCAAGCTCTACCTCGACGGCGTCGACACCTCCACCACCTGGCTTCAACTGCCGACGCTGGAGACGGCCGCCAACGGGCGGTCCGCGCTGGCGGGTCTGGTGATCGCGCTGGTCCCGGCGGTGACCCGGCGGTAGTCGCCCGCGGTCATCGTGCCGTCGGGGTGGAAGCGCAGCTTCGGGCTGCTGCTGTGGGCGATCGACTCGAACATCACGCGGTCCGCCGCGGTGGTGGGCCGCCAGTACATGTGGGCGCCGTGGGTGACGCCCATGTCGAGGTCGATCATGGTGGCCACGGCCCGGTCGTAGCGGCGTCCGGTCAGCGGCAGGCCGCCGGAGGCGTGGATGTCGAACACGTCGTGGTCGCCGGTCAGGGGCCGCAGCACCCCGCGCCGGTCGTAGCCGTGCACGACGCCGTCGCGCACGAGGTATTCACCGAGCTGTTCCAGCAACGCCATCTTGGGGCCGAGGCGGTCGAACTCGTCGCTGCGCTGGGTGAAGCGCTTCAGCAAGCGGTCGGTGACCCCGTAGCGGGGTAACCGGGGCCGGAAGAAGCCGACCAGGCCGCGGTAGCGGTGCCGGGCGCCCAGGCGGACGTCCAGGTCGTCGATGGTCTTGGCCTTCACGGCCTCGGGCTTGGGCAACGCGCCGTCGCGCAGCCACGCCACGGCGTGCGGGTTGGTGGCCCGCACGTCGATGACGAGGTCCTGCTCCGCGGCCACCTGCTGGAACTTGCGGGCGTTCTCGGTGGGCATGCCGAAAACCGGCTCCACGGACGCCATCGGGAAGAGGTGATCAGTGCGCACGGGTATTAAGGTCCGCCCGAAAACGGCGTGCACCAGAGCGCCGGCTTCGGTTAGCTCTAAGCGTGACCCCTGATGCGCTGATCGGACTCCTCGCCGGTCCAGACCGGTTGCGCGTGGTGGCCGCACTGGTCCTGGGTGCCCGCAACGTTACGGAGATCACCGAAGCGACCCGTTTGGACAACCGCGTGGTGGACCGGGCGCTGCGCAAACTCCGCACCGCGGGATTGGTGGCAGCCTACGGCGAGGAGCTGGTCCTGCGGGAGGAGGTCTTCGCGCACGCGGCCCGCGTGGAGCGCCCGCGGGAGGATCCGTTCCTGCGGGACGGACGGCTGCTCAAGCTGCCGGCACAGCGCGGGCGCCGGCGCGAGGTGCTGGAACGGGTCGTCGTGGTGTTCGAGCCGGGTCGCCGCTACGCCGAGCGCGAGGTGACCGAGACGCTGCGCGAGCGGTGCGAGGGCGGCGAGGTCGACCACGTGGCCGTGCGGCGCTACCTGGTCGACGAGGGCCTGCTGGACCGGGCCGACGGCGAGTACTGGCGCTCCGGCGGCCCGGTCGAGGTCAGTTGAACCGGTCGGGGTCGGGCCCGATGCGCTCGCCCCGGTCGAGGGAGGCGATGCGGTCCAGGTCGGACTGGTCGAGCTCGAAGTCGAACACGGCGAAGTTCTCCGCGATGCGGCTGGGCGTGACCGACTTGGGGATCACGACGTTGCCGAGCTGGAGGTGCCAGCGCAGCACGACCTGAGCCGGGGTGCGGCCGTGCTTGGCGGCGACGGCGGTGACCACGTCGTCGCGCAGGAGGTCGCCGCCCTGGGCCAGCGGGCTCCACGCCTCGGTGGCGATGCCGTGCTCGGCGTGGAAGGCGCGCAGCTCGGCCTGCTGGAGGCGGGGGTGCAGCTCGACCTGGTTGACGGCGGGCACGGTGCCGGTCGCGTCGACCACCCGTTCGACGTGGGCCGGTTGGAAGTTGGAGACGCCGATCGCCCGCACGCGGCCGTCGGCGAGCAGCTTGCCCAGGGCGCGCCAGCTGTCGACGTAGCGGTCGCGGGCCGGGGCCGGCCAGTGGATGAGGTAGAGGTCGAGCCGGTCGAGGCCGAGGCGGGCGAGGCTCGCGTCGAACGCGCGGAGGGCCTCGTCGTAGCCCTGGTCGGAGTTCCACAGCTTGGTGGTGATGAACAGCTCGTCGCGGGGGTGGTCCTCGATCGCCCGTCCGACGGGTTCCTCGTTGCCGTAGATGGCGGCGGTGTCGATGCTGCGGTAGCCGGTGCGCAGCGCCTCCCGCACGGCCGCCTCCGTGTCCTCTGTGGACACCTGGAAGACGCCGAAACCGAGTTGCGGCATGGCGACGCCGTTGTTGAGGGTGATGGTGTTCGTCATTCTCACCATGATGCCCGCTGTCAACGACTCCCACGTCCTGGACGGCGTTGACCCGGTCGTGGCCGGTCTGGTCCGATCGTGCCGTGACCGAGGTGACGACCGTGGAGGTGACGGTCTCCATCCGCCTGACCGCGCCGCCCGACCAGCTCGTGGACACCGCCGCCCACCTGGCCGAGACGCTGCGCGAGGCCTTGGACGTGCCCGCCGCGAAGGTGGTGGTGGACCTGCCCGTGCAGCGGGCGGACCTGCGCATCCTGGCCGATTCGCGCCGGGTGCTGCACCGGGGCCGGGACGTGGAGCTGACCAGGCTGGAGTTCGACCTGCTGCACCACCTGTGCACCCACCCGCGGCAGGTGCACCGGCGGACGGCGCTGATGAACAGCGTGTGGGGGACGACGACGTTCGTGGACACCCGAACGGTGGACGTGCACGTGCGCCGGATCCGGCGGAAGCTGGGCGAGGCGGCGTCGCTGATCACGACGGTCCGCGGCGTCGGGTACCGCGTGGACGACCCGTTCGCGGTCTCGGTGGAACACGACGCCCTGGCCGGCTGACCCAGCACTGGGCAAGCGGTCCGGGGAGCCCGTCACTGCGACATCCGGGCTACTTGGCGTTCCACCTGGAGGGGCAGGCGGCGTCGGTCGCGGAGGGCCGCGGGAAGCCGGTGCAGGGCTTCCGCGACGGCCCGGCGGGCGGGCGGGGTCGTCAGGGCCTGGCGGCACAGGGACAGGGTCGCCCGCAGGGCCACGCCGGGTGGGCGGCGCAGCCAGGTGGTCAGCAGGTCGTTGCGCAGTTCCCGGGTCCGGCCGGCCGCCGGTGACGCCCGTGACGGGGACGGCTGGTGGTGGGCGGTGACCGAGTCCACGTAGGCGCAGGCCCACCCCGCCGCGGCCATGTCCCACGAGAACAGCCGTTCCTCACCCCGGAAGAACAGCAGGGGGTGGAAGCCGCCCACCTCCAGGAAAACCTCGCGCCGGACCACCGCCGCGCAGCACAGGAAGCCGAACACGCTGGGGCCGGGCAGGTCGGGGGCGCGACCCAACGGCGAAGACGCCATTTCGGAGCAGATGGGGTCCTCGCGGCCTTCCGGTTCGATGATGGTTCGGGCCGCTACCAAGCCCAGGCGCGGGTGTGCCTTGAACAGCTCCTCCGCGTCGTGGAGAGCGTCCGGTGACCACCACGAGTCGTCGTCGCAGAAAGCCACGTACGGTGTACGGGCAGCCTGAACGCCGTGGTTGCGGGCGATCGCGCCGAAATTGCGACCCAATGGCAGAACGCGCACGCCGGGGAACCGGGCCGCCTGTCGCGCGGTGTCGTCGGATGAGCCGTTGTCCACGACGACGATCGGCACCTCCAGCTCGGCCAACCGCTCCAGGGTGCGCGTCAAGTCCGCCACGCGGTCGCGCGTGGCGATCACCACCGTTGTCCCCTCCACCGCCGGGTACTACCCGGGCGACAAGTGGTTACACCCCCGATCCACGGGTAGCTCCTCGACATGGGCTTCGAACGAGCGGTCGTGACCGGTGGCGCCGGGTTCCTGGGTTCGCACGTCTGCGAGGCGCTGCTCAAGCGCGGCACGGCGGTCACCTGCGTGGACGACTTCCGCACCGGGTCGCCGGACAACGTGCCCGACGGCGTCGGGCTGGTGGTGTCGGACGTCTCGAAGCCGCTGGACCTGCTCGGACCGGTCGACCTGGTGATGCACCTGGCCTGCCCGGCCTCGCCCGTCGACTACCTGCGCGACCCCGTCGGCACCATGAAAGCCGGCGGCCTGGGCACGTTGCACGCGCTGGAGCTGGCCAAGCGCAAGAACGCGCGCATCGTCGTCGCCTCCACCAGCGAGGTCTACGGCGACCCCCTCGAACACCCGCAGCGGGAAACCTACTGGGGCAACGTCAACCCCACCGGCCCGCGCAGCGTCTACGACGAGGCCAAGCGCTTCGGTGAAGCCCTGACCTGCGCGTTCCGCCGGGAGTACGGCACGGACACCGGCATCGTGCGGATCTTCAACACCTACGGCCCGCGCATGCGCACCGACGACGGTCGGATGATCCCCACGTTCTTCAGCCAGGCCCTGGCCGGCGAACCGCTCACCGTCCACGGCGACGGGAGCCAGACCAGGTCGCTGTGCCACGTGGACGACCTGGTCCGCGGCCTGGTCGCCATGGCCCACAGCGACCACCCCGGCCCGGTCAACCTGGGCAACCCCGAGGAGGTCACCGTCCTGGAGGTCGCGCGCCGGGTGATCGAGGTGTGCGGCAGCGGGTCGGAGATCCGGCACGTCGAGCCCATGGAGGACGACCCGCGCCGCCGCCGCCCGGACATCTCCCTGGCGCGCGAGGTCCTGGGCTGGGAACCCCGGATCGACCTCGCCGAGGGCCTCCGCCGCTCGTTTGACCGACATCTCGTCGGGTAGTCGCCAGCCAACCACAGGAAAGGGGACGACCGTGCGCGTGCTCGGGATCAACGCGATCTTCCACGACCCCGCCGCGGCGCTCGTCGTGGACGGACGCATCGTGGCCGCCGCCGAGGAGGAACGGTTCTCCCGGCGCAAACACGGCAAGCGACCCGTGCCGTTCTCGGCGTGGGAGCTGCCGGAGCAGGCGGCCCGCTGGTGCCTCGCGCACGCGGGCCTGTCGCCGGGCGACCTGGACGCCGTCGCGTACTCGTACGACCCGTCGCTGGTCGAGCCGAACGACGTGCCGTGGGAGGACCTGCGCACGGAGTACGCCCGCCGCGCGCCCCAGTTCCTGGCCACCGCGCTGCCCGGCCTGGACCCGGGCATCGTGCGGTTCGTGCCGCACCACGCGGCGCACGCCGGTTCCACGGGCCTGGCCGCGCCGTTCGACGGCGACTGCGCGGTGCTGGTGTCCGACGGGCGCGGCGAGTGCGGGTCGCACCTGGCGGGCAGCTACCGCGGGCACCGGCTGGAGACGCTGGCCGCGCAGAAGCTGCCGCACTCGCTGGGCCTGCTCTACGAGGACCTGACCGAGCACCTGGGATTCCTGCGCTCCAGCGACGAGTACAAGGTGATGGCGCTGGCCTCCTACGCCAAGCCGGTGCACCTGGACCTGATGCGCGAGCACATCAAGGCCACCGAGGACGGCGGTTTCCACGTCACCCCGGTGGACTGGGCGACGCTGGCCAAGCGGCGCGGGGCCGACGACGAGATGACCCGCGAGCACGCCGAACTCGCCGCCAGCGTGCAGGTGCGGCTGGAGGAGGTGCTGCTGGACCTGGTGCGCTGGCTGCACGACCGCACCGGGCAGCGGCGGCTGACGATGGCCGGCGGCGTGGCGCTGAACTGCGTGGCGAACACGCGGATCTTCGCCGAGGGCCCGTTCGACGAGGTGTGGGTGCAGCCGGCCGCCGGTGACTCGGGCACCGCGTTGGGCGCGGCGCTGCACGTGGTGGCGGAGGCCGGCGAGCCCGCCGCCGCGATGCCGGGCGCGGACCTCGGGCGCGGCTGGTCCGACGACGAGGTCGAGCAGTACCTGAAGCGGGCCAAGATCTCCTACGAGGAGCCCGCGGACGTGGCCGAGGAGGTCGCGCAGGCGTTGGCGGAGAACCGGGTCGTGGCGTGGTTCCAGGGCCGCAGCGAGTACGGCCCGCGCGCGTTGGGCCGCCGCTCGCTGCTCGCGAACCCGTGCTACGCCGAGAACCTGGAGCGCATGAACGACGTGAAGGGCCGTGAGCAGTTCCGGCCGATCGCGCCGATGGTGCTCGCGGACCGCGCGTCCGAGCTGTTCACGCGTGGCCCGTTGCCCAGTCCGTACATGCTCTTCGTGCACGACGTGCGTCCGGAGTGGAGGGACCGCATCCCGGCGGTCGTCCACGTGGACGGCACCGCGCGCGTGCAGACCGTGGACCCGGCCACCGAACCGCTGGTGGCCCGGGTGCTGGAGGGTTTCGCCGCGCGCACGGGCGTGCCGGTGATCGTCAACACCAGCCTGAACACCGCGGGGCGGCCGATGGTGGACGACCCGCGCGACGCGCTGGAGTGCTTCGGCTCCTCGCCGGTGGACCTGTTGGCGATCGGGAAGTTCGTGGTGCGGCGATGAGTCCCGATTACGCCGTGGTGATCCCGACCGTCGGCCGGGCGAGCCTGAGCGTGGTGCTGGACGCCCTGGAGCACGGCTCCGGGCCGCCGCCGCGCGAGGTGATCGTCGTGGACGACCGGCGCGACCCCGGTCCCCTGCCGCCCACGCACGGCGCGCGCGTGCTGCGCAGCGGCGGGCGCGGCCCGGCGGCGGCGCGCAACGTCGGCTGGCGGGCGGCGTGCTGCGAGTGGGTCGCGTTCCTGGACGACGACGTCGTCCCGCCGCACGACTGGAAGAAGCAGCTCGCCGCGGACCTGGAGGCGGCGGACCTTGACGTGGGCGCCTCGCAGGCCCGCATCACCGTGCCGCTGCCGCAGGACCGGCCGCCGACGGACTGGGAACGCGGCACCGCGGGCCTGGCCGACGCCAAGTGGATCACGGCGGACATGGCCTACCGGCGGGCGGCGCTGGTGCACGCGGGCGGGTTCGACGAGCGGTTCCCCCGCGCGTACCGGGAGGACGCGGAGCTGGCGCTGCGGGTGCAGGAGCACGGGTACCGGATCGTGCGCGGGTCGCGGCGGACCACCCACCCGGTGCGGGAGTCGGACTTCTTCGCCAGCCTCCGCCAGCAACGGGGCAACGCCGACGACGCGTTGATGCGCCGGTTGCTGGGCGAGGGCTGGCGGGCGCGGATCGGCGGGCACCCCGGCCGGTTGCGCCGGCACGCGGTGACCACGGCGGCGTTCGGCGTGACCGTCCTGTTGGGACTGTTCCGGTCGAGGTTGGCGCTGGTCACAGGTGCGGTGTGGGCCGGGTTGACCGCGAAGTTCGCCTTGGAACGCATCACCCCCGGGCCGAAGACGCCGGACGAGGTCGTGCGCATGGTGGTGACCAGCGTCGCCATCCCCCCTGCCGCGTGCGCCCACCGGTTGCGCGGCGAGCTGCGGCACCGGGCGGTGCGCCCATGAGGGTGTTGGTGTTGCGCGCGCTGGGGTTGGGCGACCTGTTGACCGCGGTGCCCGCGTTGCGCGGGCTGCGGCGGGCGTACCCGGACGCGGAGATCACGCTCGCCGCGCCGGCGTGGCTGTCCGACGCGGTGGACCGCATCGAGGCGGTGGACCGGCTGCTGCCCACCGAGGGCCTGGTGCCGATCGACTACCGCGAGCCCGACCTGGCGGTGAACCTGCACGGCCGCGGGCCGCGCAGCGTGGACCTGCTGCGGGTGACCGGGCCCAAGCGGCTCATCACGCACGGGACGCACGTGCCGTGGCGCGACGACCAGCACGAAGTCGACCGCTGGTGCCGGCTGCTGGCCCGCTACGGCATCCCCGCCGACCCGGAGAACCTGCACCTGACCCCGCGGACCGTGCCGGAACAGGCGCCCGCGAAGGGGCCGGTGGTCGTGCACCCCGGGGCGTCGCACGGCGCGCGCCGGTGGCCGGTGGAGCGGTTCGCCGCCGTGGTGCGGGCGATCGGGTCCGACGTCGTGGTCACCGGCAGCCCCGGCGAGGCCGGGCTGGTGCGGGCCGTGGCGTCGGCCGGCGCGGGGCGCGTCCAGATCGGTTCGCTGGGCGAGCTGCTGGACCTGGTGGCGGGCGCGCGGGCGGTGGTGTGCGGCGACACGGGTGTCGCGCACGTCGCCACCGCCTACGGCACGCCGTCGGTCCTGCTGTTCGGCCCGGTGTCGCCCGAGCACTGGGGCCCGCGGTCCGGGCCCCACAAAGTCCTGTGGCGCGGTCGGACCGGCGACACCTTCGCCGACGAGCCCGACCCCGGCCTGTTGGAGATCACCGTCGAGGAAGTCCTGACGGCGTTGGGAGGTGTGTCGTGGCCCGGATCGGTGTCATCGGCGCGGGCTATGTCGGTCTGACCACCGCCGCCTGCTTCGCCCACCTCGGTCACGAGGTGGTGTGCGCGGACGTGGACGCGGGCAAGGTGGCGGCGCTGCGGCGCGCCGAGGTGACCGCGCACGAACCGCGCCTGGCGGAGCTGGTCGCCGACGGCGTGGCGGACGGGACCCTGGACTTCGTGCTGGGCAACGGCCCGGCGCTGACCGGGGTGGACTTCGTGTTCCTGTGCGTGCCCACGCCCACCGGCGAGGACGGCGCGGCCGACCTGAGCGCGGTGGACGCGGTGCTCGCCGAGACCGAGCTGAGCGACTGCGTGCTGGTGGTGAAGTCCACCGTGCCGCCCGGCACGGCCGACCGGATCGCCGCCGACGTGCGGGTGCCCGTGGTGTCCAACCCGGAGTTCCTGCGCGAGGGCCACGCGGTGGACGACTTCCTGCGCCCCCAACGCATCGTCGTGGGCGGCGAGGAGGAACCGGCGCGCCGCGTCGTCGCCCTCTACCCCAACGCGCCCGCCCTGGTCACCGACCGGGCCAGCGCCGAGCTGGTGAAGTACGCCAGCAACTGCTTCCTGGCCATGAAGCTGTCCTACGTCAACAGCCTGGCCGAGCTGTGCGAGCAGGCGGGCGCGGACATCGAGGACGTCACCGAGGGCATGCGGCTGGACGAGCGGATCGGGTCGGCGTTCCTGCGACCCGGACCGGGGTGGGGCGGCTCGTGCTTCCCCAAGGACACCAAGGCGTTGCTGTCCACTTCGGACCAGAAGCACGTGGACTTCTCGTTGCTGCGCGCGACGATCGACACCAACGAGCGCCAGGCGCACCGCGTGGTGGAGAAGGTCCGCGCGGCGGCGGGCCCGTTGCGGGGCGCGCGGATCGGGTTGCTGGGCTTGACGTTCAAGGCCGGCACCGACGACCTGCGGGACTCCCCCGCGCTGGCCGTGGCCGCGCTGCTCGCGGCGGAGGGCGCGGTGCTGACCGGCTACGACCCGTGCGTGGACCACGACGCCGGGCCGGTGCGCGTCACCGACTCGCCGCTCTCGGCCGCCCGGGACGCCGCCGCGCTGGTGGTGCTGACCGAGTGGCCGGAGTTCGCCGAGCTGGACTGGCCCGCGCTGGCCGCCGGCATGTCGCGGCCGGTCATCGTGGACACGCGCAACCTGTTGCCCGCGGACAAGGTCACCGAGAGCGGGTTCCAGCTCGTCGCGCTGGGCCGCTAGCGCCGGCTCGCCGGCGCCGGGCCGTCAGGCGGGCCTGGTCAGGTCGCGCACCTCCGGGCGGGGTCGGAAGCCGGCCGACCGGTAGGTGGCGACCGCGCCGACGTTGGAGCTGGGGGTGCAGACGAGCGCGCTGGACGAGCCCATCCGCTGGAGCGCGGCCGCGGCGGCGAGGTTGACCGCCCTCCCGTGGCCGTGCCCGCGGTGGTCCCGGTGCGTGCCCATCGGTTCGAGCAGGCCGGGTTTGCCGGGTCCGGCCGACCACACCAGCACGGCCGCCACCGCGTTGTCCCGGGTGTCGTGGGCCAGCAGGCACCGGGCATCGCGGTAGGGCGAGCCTTGCGCCATCGCGTGCCAGCGCTCGTCGGTGAAGGTCGAGCGGTCGAACGACGCCCGGATGACGGCGGCCCACCGCGGGGCCTGCTCGGGCCCGACCACCTCGATCCGCACGCCAGGGTCCTCGACGGGCGCGGAGAGGTCGCGGCGCAGGGGCGTCCACGGCTCGCCGGCGCCCCAGCCGTGGTCGGGCAGCACGTCCTGGAGCAGCGCGTCCATCGGCGCTTCGACGCTCACCGGGCCGTCCGGCAACACGCCGCGCCCCGGGTCGGTGAGGTCTTCCACCAGGCGGTCGGCCAGTTCCGGATCCCGCCGCACGTCCGGCGCGGTGGTGACGCGCAGCAGGTCGGGGCCGTCGAGCAGGCCGACGGCGAGGACGCGCCCGTCCCGGCGCCACGTCCGGACCGCCGCGGCCGTCGCCTCCGCGCCGAACCGCCGGTACCAGCCCAGGTCGCCCGGGTGCAGCTGCATGGGCGCGCCCTCGACCTGCCACTCCCCCAGCGCGTCCACGGCCTCGTCCAGGCCGTTGACGTCCGGCGTGCTCATCACGATCGCCACGGCGGTGATCACACACCACCGCGGCGGCCGTGCGCACGCGGATTTACGAGCCGGTTGACACCTTGCGGCGGGGCTGGAACTGGCCGAGGTGCACGACCTTCATCGACGTCATCTCGTCCAGCAGCTCCGGGCCGTAACCGAAGCCGGTGCCCGACATGCGCCGGGGCTGCGCGGCGCCGCCCGGTGCGCCGCCGAACACCGCGTTGACCTTGACCGTGCCGACGGGCAGCGTCCGCCAGGCCTGTTGGGCGTGCGCCATCGAGCCGGTGAGGACGGTCGCGGCCAGGCCGTGCTCGTCGACGACGGCTTCGGCCAGCCCCTCCTCGAACGACCCGACGACGCGCACCGGGGCGACCGGGCCGAACGTCTCCTGGCGCATGACGCGCATGTTCGGGGTGCAGCGGGTGAGGACGGTCGCCGGGTAGTACGCGCCCGGCCCGTCCGGCACCTCGCCGCCGATCAGCACCTCGGCCCCGTCCGCGACCGCTTCGGCGACGTGGGCGTGCACGAGCTCGCGGTGCTCGACGTCCACCAGCGGCTGCGCCACCCAACTGCGCGCCTCGGCCACGAGGGCGCGGAGGAACTCCTCGGCGATCGCCTGGTGGACGAAGATCCGTTCGACGGACGTGCAGAGCTGGCCGGCGTTGGTGAACGCGCCGAGCGCGGCCTGCGCCGCCGCCCACCCGGGGTCCACGTCGGCGTCCACGACGAGCGCGTCGTTGCCGCCGTTCTCCAGCAGCGCCTTGGCGCCGGTGCGGGCGGTGGCGGCGAGGATCGACCGGCCGGTGGCGGTGCCGCCGACGTGGGCGACGACGTCCACGTGGTGGTCGGCGGCCAGGCGCGCGCCCACCGCGCCGTCGCCGGTCAGGGTCTGCAGGACGCCGTCCGGGAAGGCCTCGGCGATCAGGGTGCCCATGAGCAGGCCGGTGTGGGGGCAGCGTTCGCTGGGCTTGTGGACCACGGCGTTGCCGGTGACCAGCGCCGCGCCGAGCAGTCCGCAGGCGACGGCGACCGGGTCGTTCCACGGGGTGAGCGCCACGACGACGCCGCGCGGTTCGGGCACCATGAAGTCGGTGGCGTCCCAGGAGCCGAGCAGCGACCGTCCACGGTGGACCGGCCCGAGTTCGGCGTACTGCTCCAGCGTGGACACGCCGGCGAGCACGCCCTCGCGCGCCGACTCGACCGGCCGGCCGGTCTCCTGCTCCAGGACCTTCGCCAGCTCGTCCGCGTGCGTGCGCAGGATCCCCGCGCCCTGGCGCAGGGCGGCCCCGCGCTCGGCGGCCGGCGTCGCGGCCCAGCCCGGCTGGGCCTGGCGGGCGGTGAGGACCGCGCCCGCGACCTCGTCCTCGGTGGCGGTGGGGAGGTGGCCGATCGACCGGCCGTCGCGGGGGCTGCGGATGTCGAGGTCACGCATGTCCGTCATGGCGACCGGGTACCCGACCGACCACGGGGAAACACCCAGGGAGGACCCATGCCCGGACGCAAGGAACTGCCCAGCACGGTCGCCCGTTCGCCGAAGAAGGCGCAGCGGACGTGGATCAAGGCGCACGACTCGGCGGTGGAGACCTACGGCGAGGGCGAACGCGCCCACCGGACCGCGTTCTCGGCGCTGAAGCACTCCTTCGAGAAGGTGGGCGACCACTGGGAACCCAAGGACCACAAGGGCCCGTCGGACAAGCAGGCCGCGCGCAGCACGCCGCGGCAGGGCAAGACGGCCGGCGGCGTCGACGCGAACGCGAGCAAGCAGCACCTGTACGACGTGGCCAAGCGCCTGGACGTGCCCGGCCGGTCGAGCATGACGAAGCAGGAACTGGTGGAAGCCATCCGGAAGGCGAACAACCGCAAGACCGCGAAGGCCCGCTCCTGACGGTGGGCCGGCCGGGTTCTGGGTGTCCCGATCGAGTGACATACAGGATCCGGCACTTTCCGCCCCCTCGCGCGTCCCGTGTAGAGGAGGAGGCGCGGGACGGGGGCGGTGCGGCGGGAACGGGGTAGGCGCGGCGCTGGGCCGGCCGGGCCGGTCGGAGGGCTGGAGCCGGCGAGAGCGAGGGCCGGGCCGGCGGTGGCCGGCTGGCTGGAGCTGGGCTGGCGGGAGCTGGGTCGGCGGGAGCTGGGCTGGCGGGAGCTGGGTCGGCGGGAGCTGGGTCGGCGCTGACCCGGCCCCGCTGCCTGGCCCCGCCGCCTGGCCCCGCTGCCTGGCCCCGCTGCCTGGCCCCGCCGCCTGGCCCCGCCGCCTGGGGGCCCGGCCGGGTCAGGGTTCGCGCCACTTGGTGTCGGTGAGCATGCCCGACGCCTGGGGGCCCATGAGGAGCATGCCGCCGTCCACCACGAACGACGCCCCGGTCACGTACGAGGCCGCCGGGGTCGCCAGGAACGCCACCACCGCCGCGACCTCCTTCGCGTGCCCCGGACGGCCCAGCGGCACGCCCGGCCTCGGCTGGGTGCGCGGGTCCACGTCCTCCTGGCCCGTCATCGGGGTCGAGATCTCGCCCGGCGCCACCGAGTTCACCGTGATGTCGTGCTCGGCCAACTCCATCGCCAGCACCTTCGTCAACGCGCCCAAACCGGCCTTCGCCGCGCAATAAGGGGCCGAACCGACCCGTGGCGCGTGCTCGTGCACCGACGTGATGTTGATGATCCGCCCACCCTTGCCGGCCTCGATCATGTGCCGCGCCGCGCGCTGCGAGCACAGGAACGCGCCGTCCAGGTCCACCGACAGCACGTGCCGCCAGGTGGCGAAGTCCATGTCCATCGCCTTGGTCGTGGAACCGGTGCCGGCGTTGTTCACCAGCACGTCCACGCCGCCCAGCTCCTCGGCCAGCTCGTCCACCACCGACGCGGCGGCCGGCAGGTCGGACAGGTCCAGCCGCCGGACGGCGGCCCGGACGCCCAGGTCGCGGACCTTCGCGGCGGTGTCGGAGGCGCCCTGCTCGTCGGTGTGCCAGGTGATGCCCACGTCGGCGCCGCCGCCGGCCAGGGCCACGGCGATCGCCTCGCCGATACCCGAGTCCGAGCCGGTGACGATGGCGCGCAGCGGCGCGCCCCTGCGGTCCTGCGGGAGTGGTGTGCCCATGTCCGGCGGGTACCCGTGCCCGGGTTTGCGACACACCGTGACGGGAACGCAGCAGGGGACAAGGCAGGTCGAAGGGAGAACCCCACCATGAAGGCCGTCACCTGGCACGGCAAGCGGGACGTGCGCGTGGACGAAGTCCCCGATCCCATCCTCAAAGAGCCCACCGACGTCATCGTCCGCGTCACGTCCAGCGGGATCTGCGGCTCTGACCTGCACCTCTACGAGGTGATGGGTCCGTTCATCGACGAAGGCGACATCCTCGGCCACGAGCCGATGGGTGTGGTCGAGGAGGTCGGCGCGCAGGTCACCGCGGTAAAACCGGGCGACCGGGTGGTGGTCCCGTTCAACGTCTCCTGCGGCTCGTGCTTCATGTGCGGGCAGGGTCTCCAGTCGCAGTGCGAGACCACCCAGGTCCGCGAGCAGGGCACCGGCGCGGCGCTGTTCGGCTACACCAAGCTCTACGGGCAGGTGCCCGGCGGGCAGGCCGAGTACCTGCGGGTCCCGTTCGGCAACACGCTGCCCATCAAGGTGCCGGAGGGCCCGCCGGACGACCGGTTCGTGTACCTGTCCGACGTGCTGCCCACCGCGTGGCAGGCGGTCGAGTACGCGAGCGTCAAGGAGGGCGGCAGCCTCGTGGTGCTCGGGCTCGGGCCGATCGGCGACATGGCGTGCCGGGTGGCCCGGCAGAAGGGCGTCGCCAACGTCATCGGCATCGACCTGGTCCCCGAGCGGATGGCGCGGGCGCGGCAGCGCGGCGTGACCGTGATGAACGTCCGCGACAGCCACCTGGTCGACCACGTCAAGGACCTGACCGACGGGCGCGGCCCGGACGCCGTCATCGACGCGGTCGGCATGGAGGCGCACGGCGCGCCCGTCGCGAAGCTCGCCCACCAGGCGGTGGGTCTCCTGCCGGACGCCATCGCGGCCCGGTTCATGAAGACCGCGGGCGTCGACCGGCTGCACGCGCTGCGCCTGGCGATCGACCTGGTCCGGCGCGGCGGGACGATCTCCGTCGTCGGCGTGTACGGCGGCATGGCCGACCCGATGCCGATGCTGACCCTGTTCGACAAGCAGGTCCAACTGCGGATGGGCCAGGCGAACGTGTGGCGCTGGGTGCCGGAGATCCTGCCGTTGCTGACCGACGGCGACCCGCTGGGCACCGAGGACTTCGCCACCCACCACCTGCCGCTCGACCAGGCGCCGCACGGGTACGAGATCTTCCAGCAGAAGCGGGACAACGCCGTCAAAGTGCTGCTCACGCCATGAGGCGCTATCGTCCGCACATGGTGCGGTGGTTGGGCGTGCTGGCCACGGCCCTCGTGGTGGGCGGGTGCGGTTCCGGCAGTGCGGACGTGGTGCGGAGCGCGGCCGAGGAGTTCCTGACCGCGGCCTCTTCCGGTGACGGCGAGCGCGCTTGCTCCCTGCTCACCGAACGGGCGCGCGAAGACTGTTCCAGTGTGGACGTTCCCGGTGGGACGGTCGAGGAGGTCGTCGTGTGGGGCGACGCGGCGCAGGTCCGCACGTCGTCCGGTGACACGTTGTTCCTGCGCGAGATGTCCTCGGGCTGGCGCGTTTCGGGCGCGGGGTGCGAGACCGTGCCCGACCGGCCGTACGACTGCGAGGTGGGTGGGCCGTGACACAGCGCGGGATGTTCTACGCCTACCTGCTCGGTGTCCTGGCCGGGTTGGCGTGCTTCATCGTCATCGGGGTGATGGGGCTGTGAAGAGGTTCTTGCGCGACAACGGCCTGGCGCTCACCTTCGGCCTGCTCTTCCTCGGGTCGCTGACCGGGCAGGCGTTCGCGGGCAACGCGGACCTGAACAACCGGCGGCTGACCGACGGCGGCGACCCGATCGGGCTGTGGCAGTACGTGCTCTCGTCGGACTTCGCGGTGGACGTGGCGGAGAACTGGCAGTCCGAGTACCTCCAGTTCTTCCTGTTCATCCTGGCCACGGTGTGGCTGATGCAGCGCGGCTCCAACGAGTCCAAGCCCGCCCACCGGCTGGGTCCGGAGTCCGACGAGCAGCAGTACCTGGGCGAGCACGCGAAGCCGAACTCCCCGCCGTGGGCGCGGGCGGGCGGCTGGCGGACGCGCCTGTACTCCAACTCGCTGGGCCTGGTGATGCTGGTGCTGTTCCTGGGCTCGTGGCTCGCGCAGTCGATCGCGGGGCGCAGCGCCTACAACAACGAGCAGCTGATCGACTTCCAGGACCCGGTCGGCTGGTGGGAGTACGTGCTGTCGGCCGACTTCTGGAACCGCTCGCTGCAGAACTGGCAGTCCGAGTTCCTGGCGATCGGGTCGATGGCGATCTTCAGCGTGTACCTGCGGCAACGCGGTTCGTCGGAGTCCAAGCCGGTCGGCACGCCGCACAACACGACCGACGAGTCCGGTTGAGCGGCGGTCACCGGGACGGGGCGGTCCGGGCGACCACGCGGTCGCGCCCGGCGTCCTTGGCCGCCAGGAGGGCGATGCTCGCCTCCTCCACCGCGTCGGTGACCGTCGCGCCCTCGCCCACCTCCACCGCGCCCACGGACACCGTCACCACCCCGCTCGGGTCGCCCCGGTGTTCGACCCCGAGCTCCCGCACGGCCACCCGGACCCGTTCGGCGAGCGCGGTCGCCTCGGCGAGCCGGGTCCGGGGCAGCAGGACCGCGAACTCCTCGCCGCCGTAGCGGTAGGTCCGGCCCGGCACGGTGGCGGCGATGGCCGCGCCGACCCGGCGCAGCGCCTCGTGGCCGGCGAGGTAGCGGTAGTGGGCGTTGTAGCTGTGGAAGCGGTCGATGTCGGCGATCAGCAGGCAGTACGGTCGCGCGGACCCGTTGAGCGCGGATCCGTTGAGCCGGGCGTGGTCGGCGTCGAAGGTGGCGGCGTTGGGCAGGCCGGTCCGCTGGTCGGTGGTCGCCGCCTCGACCAGGGCTTCGCGCTCGCGGCGCAGCCGTTCCAGCTCCCCGGCCAGGTCGTCCAGGTCGAGCTTGTGCGCGAGCGCCCAGTCGCGCAGGTCGTCGTGGTAGACCACGGCGCGCGACCGCCCGGCGGCCTTGGCCCGGTACATGGCGACGTCCGCGTCCCGCAGCAGCTCCTCCACCCGGTGCCCCCGGCGCACCGCCACGACGCCCACGGACCCGGTCACGCGCACCGGTTCGCCCGCGACCTCGAACGGGGTCCCGATCGCCGCCAGGACCTCCTCGGCCACGGCGCGCGCCTCCGGTTCGCCGGTCCCGTCCAGCAGCACCACGAACTCGTCACCGCCGAACCGGGCCGCCGTCCCGCGCCCGGAGACCACCTCCGCCAGGCGCGCCCCGACCCGGCGCAGCACCTGGTCCCCGGCCCCGTGGCCGAGGCGGTTGTTGACGTCCTTGAACCCGTCGAGGTCGAGGAACATCAGCGCCGGCCCCGGCCCGCCGCGCACCGCCTGCTCCAACCGGGGCAGCAGGCCCGCCCGGCTGGTCAGCCCGGTCAGGGCGTCGGTGTCCAGCGCCGCGCCCAGCCGCGCGGCCCGCTCCGCCCAGCCGGTCACGTCCAGGGCGACGACCAGCAGCCCGCCGATCGCCGGGTCGTCGCGCAGGTCGCGGACCACCAGGTCCACGCTGCGCGCCGCCGAACCGGCGACGGGGACCGCGCACGTGCCGCGGGACGCCCCGGTGGACGCGGCCTGGAGGAACGTCGCCACGGACGCGGCGTCCTCCGGGGCCACGAGGTCGGGGAACGCCCCGGACGCCGTCCCGAACAACCGCGTGGCGGCGGGCGAGGCCCACCGCACGGCCAGGTCGTCCGCGCCGAGCACCAACACCGCCGCGTCCCCGCGCTCCAACACCGCCTGGTGGAAGCCGATCCCCTCGCGCACCCGAAGCCCCCTTCGCAACGCCACCCCGACGGTAGCGAAACGATCACCGGAACGCGGCGGAACCGGGCCGGCCGATCACCGAACGGCCCGAACGGCGCAACCGGTCCGGGTCGGCCAGTTCCGGGTCGGCCAGTTCCGGGTCGGCCAGTCTCGGGTCGGCTAGTCCAGGTCGGCGTCGTCGGCGGCTTCGATGTTGCTCTGGCCGCGTTCGCGCCACGGCAGCAGGAACCACAGGGTGCCGAAGAACGCCGCCGCCAGCACGCCCATCACGATCGACAGCCAGCCGCCCACGATGACCTCGGCCAGCAGCAATATGGTGCCGGTCATCGCCACCGCCAGGCACGCCAGGCCGATGACGGCGAAGCGGTTCGCCACCTCGATGATGTCCTCGCGCCGACCGCGCCGGAACAGGATCCGGTGCCACGCCGCGGGTGCGGTCAGCAACGCCACCGCGCCCGCCGCGAACAGCACCGTGAGCAGGTGCGTCGAACGGATGTAGAGGTCGGCTGACGCATAGCGTTCCGTGAACGCGATGGACAGCAGGAAACCGAACAGGATCTGCACGCCGGCCTGGGCCACGCGCAGTTCCTGCAGCAACTCGTTGAGGTTGCGGGCCAATCTGCGCTGATCGGAGAGTTCGGCTTCGCTCACCCGCCCCGAATACCCGGCATCAGCGCTGGTCAACCACCCTGATGGTGTTCAGCGACGCGTCGGTCGGGTCCGGCAGGTACATGCCCGCTGCACGGCCGCTCAGCAGGTAGTCCACCACCGCCTCGGTGATCACCTCGCCGGGCAGCGCGGCGGGCACGCCCGGCGGGTACGGGCTCAGCGTCTCCGCGCAGATCCGGCCGACCGCCTCGCGCGCCGGCACGTGGGAGGCCGTCGCGAAGTGGGCCTCGCGAGGCAGCATGGCCTGCTCCAGCTCCAGCTCGCCCGGGTCCGGGATCTCCACCCGCTTGGCCCGCGGCAGCTCGCCCGAGTGCTCCACCAGCGCCGAGATGGCCGTCACCAGCCGCTCCACCGTCTCGTCGTCGTCGGCCACGGTGATCTGGGCCGCGATGCGCCGGTGGTCGGACAGGCCCACGTCCACGGCGCACTCCGAACGCAGCCACTCGTTGGCCGTGTACCCGGAGATGCCCAGCTCCGACAGGTCCATCACGATCTTCAACGGGTCGTGGTCGTCGGCGCGGTCCGGGCTGACCACGTGCTCGCGCTCCACCACGGTCACCAAGCCGCGCAACCGGTCCCGCACCTCGGCGCACCGCTTCAACGTGCGGTCCAGCAGTTCTTCGCCGTGCTCGACCATCTGCCGCCGCCACCCGTCGAGCCCCGCGTAGACCAGCGCGGACGGGCTGGTGGTGTCCAGGATGTCCGCGCGCAGCGACAGCACGTCCGGGTCCACCCGGTCACCCTGCAGGTGGTACACCGAGCCCTGCTCCAGGCCCGCGCCCATCTTGTGCACGCTGGTCACGCACAGGTCGGCGCCGGCGTCCATCGCCCACGCCGGCAGACCGGGGTGGAACGGCAGGTGCGCGCCCCACGCCTCGTCCACGATGAGCGGCTTGTCGTGCGAGTGGCAGACGGCGGCCGTCTCCTTGATGGCCGCGCACGTCCCGTAGTCGGTGGGCGTGATGAGCAGCATGCCCTGCGCGTCCGGCGCGCGCGAGAACGCCTCCGCCACCTCGTCGGGCGCGGGCGGGTAGGACCACTCCCAGAACGCGTCCCACCGCGGGTGCACCCACACCGGCTGCACCCCGCTGATGATCAGCCCGGCGATGACGGACTTGTGGGCGTTGCGCGACACCAGCAGCTTCTGCCCCGGGCGGGCCACGGTGATGATGCACGTCTTCACCGACAGCGAGCTGCCGCACGTGGAGAAGAACGCCTTGTCCGCGTCCACGGCGTCGGCCATCAGCTCCTCGGCCTCGGACAGGACGCCGCCGCTCATCATCCGGTCGTCCAGGCCGTTCATCATGATGATGTCCGACCGGAACACGTCCTCGCCCAGCACCTCCAGCACCCGCGGGTCCACCCCGCGCCCCTGCTTGTGGCCCGGCGGGATGAACGGGACGTGTCCGCGCCGGTGGTAGTCGGCGATGGCGTCCAGCACGGGTGCTTTCGAGTGGTCCATACGCCCGTGTGCCACGGTCACACCACCTCCAAACCGTCGTCCCCCTTGCGGGTCGCCCGCAACCGCAGGGTGAAGTGGTTGAGGGTCGCCGGGAACGGCGGGTCGAGCGTCTCGAACTCCAGGTGCTCACGCAGGGTGTCCAGCATGGTCCCGGCGCTGACCAGCACCAGGTCCCGCCCCGGGCACACGCCCGGACCGGCGCTGAACGGCACCAGCGCGGGCTCCTCGTTCGGCCACAGCTCGGGCCGGTAGGTGTCGCCGTAGAACCGGTGGAAGTACGGCGCGAACACGATGAACGTCGTGTTCTCCGGCAGCCACGTCCCGTGCCAGCGGGTCGCGATGGTGCTCTCCCGCAGGATCACCGGCGTGGTCGGCCACAGCCGCGCCGACTCCAGGACGCCCGCCGGACCGGACGCGCCGATCGCCAGCGCCCGCATCGTCACGATCCCGGCCGCGTCGAAGGCGAACAGCCAGTGCGGGGCCTGCGACGCCACGTCGTCGGCCGGCGCGAGCGAGGCCAGGCTGTTGGGCTCGGACCGCTCCAGGTGCTCGTGCAGCCGCCGCTCGAACCGCCGCCGCAGCCCGCGCCGCTTCGGGTGCAGGAACGCCCAGTTCGCGTTGCCGCGCAACGTCTTCAGGTCGTCGGTCAACGCCGAGTCGGCGCGTGCGCCCGCGCCGAGGACGATGCGCCGCGCCACCCGCCACCACACCCGGGTGAAGTCGTCCCACGTCAGCACGCCGGTGTTCATCACGTGCCGCACCAACAGGTCCGCCTCGTCGCGCACCACGGCCTCGACGTCGAGCTTCTCCGGCCGCAGCACGACGTCGTTGAACCGCCTGCGCTTCTCCCGCTCCGGCCCGCACGTGGCCAGCGACCCGTGCGGCTGGAAGTGGTTCAGGGCCGCGCGCTTCTCGGTGGTGGCCGGGTGGAACGGCTCGGGCGTCTCGGCCAGCAGCCGCGCCACGTCCTCCGGGTCGAGCACCAGCGCGACGCTGCGCCCGGTCACCCGCAGCCGCAGCGGCTCGGGCCCGTACTTGTCCCGCAACGCCTTCATCGTGCGCACGGCCAACGCGTCGGCCTGCACCTTCTCCGCCATCGCCATCACGGGCGGGCGGCGCACGATCACACCTTTGGCCAGCGTGGGCAGCAGGACGTTGGCGAACGCCTTGCCGGTGTCCAACCGGGAGGCTACGGCCATGACCCCTCCTCCTCGTGCGCCACGACCAGTTCCCGCACCTCGCACCCGGCGGGCTGGCGCAGCGCGAACATGATCGCGTCGGCCACGTGCTCCGGCGGGTTGAGCTTCGAGTCGTCCGCCGGCCGGTACTGCTCGGCCCGGCCGTCGAAGAACCTGGTCTTCATGCCACCGGGGATCAGCAACGTCACCCCGACCCGGCCCGCGGTCTCGGCCGCCAGCGCCCGGGTGAACCCGACCACGCCGAACTTGGAGGCGCAGTAGGCGGTCGCGTCGCTGACGGCCTTGATGCCCAGCGTGGACGCCACCGTCACCACCCGGCCGCCCTCCAGGTACGGCAACGCCGACCGCACCACCGCCGCGGTGCCCAGCAGGTTGACCAGCACCACCCGCTCCCAGTCGGCCGCGGGCACGTCGACGAGCCTGCCGCACGCGTCCGTGCCCGCCGCGGTCACCACGGCACGCAGCCCGCCGTTGCGCTCGGCGATGTCGCGCACCGCCCGTTCGGCGGCCCGCGTGTCGGACAGGTCGACCGACTCGAAGTCCACCGCCTCGTCCGACGCGGGCGCCGCCTTGTCCAGCACGAGCGGCTGCCCGCCCGCTTCGCGCACCGCGTGCACGACGGCCGCGCCCAACCCGGACGCGCCGCCGGTCACCAACACCTGCCCCACCATGTCCTAGCCCCTCCTCGCCAGTAGCCGGGTCGTGGACCGCCCCTGGTGGTACGGCACCACCACGGTCCGCCCGCCCCAGGACCGCACCAGCGCGGCCTCGGGCAGGGATTCGGCGCGGTAGTCGCCGCCCTTGACCCAGATGTCGGGCCGCAGCCGGTCCAGCACCCGTTCCGGGGTGTCCTCGTCGAAGATCACCACGTCGTCCACGCACTCCAGCGCGCGCAGGATCTCCGCGCGGTCGTGCTGCCTGGTCACCGGCCGGTCCGGGCCCTTGAGCCGCCGCACGGACTCGTCGGAGTTCAGGCTCACCACCAGGCAGTCGCCCAACGCGCGCGCCGCCTCCAGGGTCCGCACGTGGCCCGCGTGCAGCAGGTCGAAGCACCCGCCGGTCGCCACCACCACGCCGCCCCGCGCCCGCGTCGCGTCCACGGAGGAGCGGCGCACGGTGTGGAACCCGGAGGCCCCGCCGGCCGCCAGGAAGTCCGCCGCGGACGCCACCGCGGCGGCCACGGCGTCGTCGGTCGCGTCACCGCGCATCAACCGGGCCGCCGCGGTCACCGCGAACCGGTCCCCCGCGCCGCACGGGTCCAGCACGGCCACCGGCGGCGCGGGCACGGCCACGGGCGTGCCGCCGAAGTGCAGCAACGCGCCGTCCGCGCCGAGCGTCACCACGACCGCCTTCGCGCCCCAACGCCGGCGCAGCGCGTCGGCCGCCTCCTCGGGGTCGTCGCACCCGCTGAACCGCGAGGCCTCGCTGTGGTTGGGCGTCACCAGCCACGCGCCCGGCGTCGGCTCCGGACCGCGCGGGTGCGGGTCCCACACGACGGGCCTGCCCGCCAACGCCTCGCGCAGCCGCCCGTCGAAGGCCAGCCCGCGCCCGTAGTCCGACACCAGCACCATGTCCGCGGCGCGCACCGCGTCCAGCATGTCGTCGGTGGCGGTGGGCCGGCCGCGGCCGCCGCCGCGGTCCATGCGGGCGATCGAGTGCCCGGCGCAGCGCAGCCGGGTCTTGACCGAGGTGGCGGCGGGCGAGTGCCCGAACACCGTGGGCACGTCGGCCAGCGCGTCGCGCAGCCGCCACCCGTCGGCGTCGTCGGCCACCGCCGTCACCAGGGTGACGTCCACGCCGTCGCGCCGCGCCAGCGACGCCGCCAGGCCCGCGCCGCCGGGCCGCACGCGCTCCTCGCGCACGTCCAGCACCGGCGCGGGGGCGTCCGGGCACAGCCGGTCGGCCGTGCCCTCCACGTCCACGTCCAGCAGCGAGTCACCGACCACGACCAGCTTCACGACACCCTCCGGGAGGACAGCGGCAACGCGGCCTCGAACGCCTCGCACAGCGCGTGCACCGCGACCAACTGGGCTTCCTGCACGTTGGCGGGGATGCCGGGCAGCGCCAGCACCTCGTCGGCCACCGCCGCGAGCGGGTTGGGGGCGGGACCGGTCAGCGCCCACACCACCGCGCCCGCGCGCCGGCCGGCGTGCGCGGCCTCCAGCAGGTTCGGGCTCTTGCCGCTGGTGGACAGCAGCACCACCACGTCGCCGGGGCGGGCGTGGGCGGTCACCTGGCGGGCGAACACCTGGTCGTAGCCGTAGTCGTTGCCGATCGCGGTCACGCTGGAGGACTCCGCGCACAGCGCGATCGCCGAGAACGGCTGCCGGTCGTCGCGGAAGCGCCCGACCAACTCGGCGGTCAGGTGCTGCGCCTCGGCCGCGGACCCGCCGTTGCCCGCCGCGAGCAGCCGCCCGCCCGCGGTCAGCCGCCGGGCCAGCAGCGAACCCCAGCGGGTGACCCGCGAGGCCTGTGCCTCCAACCCGGCCAGCGTCTCCGCCAGACCGCGCAAGTGCTGCTCGACGCTCACTTCGCGCCACCTCCCACGGCGATGTCGGCCGGGACCCCGGCGCCCGCCCGTTCGTAGACGCGCGCGGTGTCCGCCGCGACTCGGTCCCACGTGTAGCGGGCGTGCACCCGGTCGGTGCCGGCCAGCCCGAACGCCTCCCGCCGGCCCTGGTCGGCCAGCAGCGACCGCACGGCCCGCGCCAGCGCCACCGGGTCGCGCGGCGGCACCAGGCACCCGGTCACGTCGTCCACGACGGTGTCGGTCAGCCCGCCCACCGCCGAGGCCACGACGGGCACGCCGCACGCCATCGCCTCCAGCGGCACGATCCCGAACGGCTCGTACCACGGCACGCACACCACCAGGTCGGCCGAGCGCAGCAGCGACGGCATCGCCGTGCGCGACACCTGGCCGATGAACCGCACCCGGTCCCGCACGCCCATCTCGCGGGCGTGCTCCAGCAGCCGCAGCGCCTCCGGGTCGCTCGCCATGTCCGCCGACCCGCCCGCCACGACCAGCTCGGTGTCCGGCACCGACCGCAGCGCGGTGATCACGTCCGAGAAGCCCTTGCGCGGCACCAGCCGGCCGACGGTGACGATCCGGTGCGGCAGCGCCCGCCGGTCGCGCGGACCCTCGGGCCGGAACAGCTTCGGGTCCACGCCGCAGGGCACCACGGTGATCCGGGCCCGCGGCACGCCCATCCGCAGCAGCTCGAACACCTCGTCCCCGCAGGTGGCCGCGACCCGCGTCACCTCGCGCCCGACGAGCCGCTCGGTGGCGATCCGCTCCACCGGGCTGGTGTCGGCGCCGCCCTGGTGGCGGCGCTTGACCGTGCCCAGGGCGTGGAAGGTCTGCACGACCGGGATGCCCAGGCCGCGGGTGGCCAGCACGGACGCCAGGCCGGACATCCAGAAGTGCCCGTGCACGACGTCGGGCGCGTCGAACTCCCAGCGCGCCCGAAGGTACTTGGCGAAGTCGCCCATGTGCGGCAGGAGCTCGTCCTTGGGCACCTGCCCGGGCGGTCCGGCCGGCACGTGGACCACGTCGTAGCCCTGCTCGGTGCGCACGACCTCGGGCAGGTCGGGGCTGTCGCGGCGGGTGTAGACGGCCACCTCGTGCCCCTGGGCCACCAGGGCGGCGGACAGCGACGCCACGTGCACGTTCTGGCCGCCCGCGTCCACCCCGCCCAACGCCGCCAACGGGCTGGCGTGCTCGGACACCATCGCGATCTTCATCGACTCACCTCCGCCAACAACCGGTCCCAACCACGCAGGAACGCGTCGAGGCCGTACCTGGCCAGGGCGAACTCCCTGGCCTGCTTGCCCTTCTCGCGGGCCGACGCCGGATCGGCCACCAGCTCGGCCACGCCACGTTCGAGTTCCGCGACGTCGGTGGACACCACGCCCGCCTCGGGCGGCACGGCGCGGACCACCTCGGTGCACGCGAGCGCCACGACGGGCATGCCCAGGTGCATCGCCTCGATCAACGACAGGCCCAGCGACGTCCACCGCACCGGGTGCAGGTAGAGCCGGCGCTTGGCCACCTCGCGGTGCAACACGTCCAGCGGGTGGTCACCGCGTCCCCACTCGCCGAGCTCCTCGGTGCCCATGCCGAACACGTCCAGCGGCGCCACCGCCGCGAACCGCGCCAACAGGTCGGTACCCACGACGCGCCCACGCCGAACGGGGTCGTTCACCACAACGGCGGAGTGCGGCAGTTCACCGGTGTAGAGGTGGCCGGGGTCCACCACGCCGTGCTCGATCACCGTGGTCCGCGTGGTGCCGCAGTCCCACATGAGGTCGTTGAAGTGGGTCACGTGGACCAGGAGTCCCGGCCAGTCGGCCATGGGGTGCTTGAGATTGGGCTTGGCGGGCGTGTTGTGCTCCAGGTAGATCACCGGGATCCCCTTGGGCACCAACGCCAGTTGCTCGACCTCCTGCACGACCGCGACATCGGCGTCCACTTCGGACAGGTCCACCTCGCGCGCCGCCGGCCAGTCCCGGCCCAGCAGGCCCTTGCCGTGCGGCGGCCCGGGGACCAGGTACTCGTGGCCGCCCCGGACGAACGCGTTCGCCCACGACCCGTGCACGTGCCACACCAGGACCTTCACGCCCGCACCCCCACCAGTTGCTGCACGGCGGCGACCACGTGGCCGGGCGTCACCCGGTCCAGGCACGGGTGGCCGGGCACCGGGCACTCGCGCGCCCGCGTCCCCGCGCACGCCGCGCGTTGGTCGCCCAACAGGACATGCGGCCCGTGCGGCGCCCACCGGGCGGCGGGCACGACGGGCGCGAACAACGACACCACCGGCGTGCCGACGGCGACCGCGAGGTGCGCCGGGCCGGTGTTGCCCACCACCACCGCGTCCGCCGCGGCGAGCACCCCGGACAGCTCGGCGAACGTCGTGCGCCCGCCCAGGTCCAGGCCGTGCGCGCCGGCGACGTACGCGGTCAGCTCCGTCTCGGCGGGACCGCCGGTCACCACGACCCGGTGGCCCGCCTCGCACAACGCCTCCACCGCCGCCTTGCACCGCTCCGGCGACCAGGCCCGAGCGGGCACCGACGCGCCGGGGTGCACCACGACGTACGGCGGCGGGAACGGCGACTCCGGCGGCGGCAGCACCGCGAGCCTGCCGTCGTCGCCGGGCGGCAGCTCGAACCCGGCCGCGCGCGCCACGCCCAGCGCCCGGCTCGCCTCCGGGATGTCCGGGTCGTCGCGCAGCCGCACGTCCAGCAGCGACCCCGGGTAGTCCACCGACCGCGCCACGATCCGCGGCACGCCCGCCAGCCGCAGCAGCAACGCCAGCGGCAACGGGCTCTGGTGGAACGAAGTCAGGACCAGGGCGACGTCCGCGCGCACGCCCTTCAACAAGGCCACCAGACCTTCGATGTCCGGCGCGCGCACCTCCGGCGCGGGCGCGGCGATCCACGGGCAGTCCCAGCGGATGATCCGACGAACCCCCGGCAGCAACTCCGCCGCCTGCGCGCCCTTGTGCCCGCACAACAGGACGACCTCGCTCGACGCCGCCGCCGCGCGGATCGCCGGACCGGCCAGCAGCACGTCCCCGTCGCTGTCCAACCGGGCCACCAACGTCCTCTGTGGACCGTTCATCGGATCACCGCCAGCGCCGAGAGCAGATCCGTTGCCGTGCAAGGAGCACGATCGACTTCCTCGCGCAGCGTCCGTTCCGTCGGGACCAGCACCGACCGCGCGCCCGCGGCCCGCGCCGCGTCCACGTCCGCGCCGATGTCGCCGATGACCACCGTCCGTGACGGATCGACGTCCAGCGCGGCGCACGCGGCGATCACCAGGCCGGGTTCGGGTTTGCGGCACCCGCACCCCTCGTCGGGGTGGTGCGGGCAGATCTGCCACGTGCCGAAACGGCCCAGCAGCTCCTCCACCCGCGCGTTGACCGCGGCGACCTGCTCGTGGGTGAGCAGCCCGCGGCCGATGCCGGACTGGTTGCTCACCACGCCCGTCTTCACACCGCGTGCGCGCAGCTCACGCACCGTTTCCACGGCTCCCGGCATGAGCGAAACGCGTGCCGGGTCACCGTTGTACGGCACATCTCGAACTAGCGTGCCGTCGCGGTCGAACAGCACGGCCTGGGGGTACTGGTCCACAGAGGAGAGTTAGCCGGTGAGCCGGCTCGCAAACACTTCTCGGAGAAGCGCTACTCACTGTCACCCATGTGTGGGGCGCGGCCCCCGTGGGTAGCCCAGGAGGGCAGTCGACCAGAGGAGAGGTTGTTTCCTGTGACGACGATCGAGAAGTCCGTGGACGTCGAGGTACCGGTGCAGACCGCGTACAACCAGTGGACCCAGTTCGAGTCGTTCCCGGAGTTCATGGAAGGTGTCGAGCGCATCGACCAGGTGACCGCCACCCGCACCCACTGGGTGACCAAGATCGGTGGCGTGGAACGGGAGTTCGACGCCGAGATCACCGAGCAGCACCCCGACGAGCGCGTGGCCTGGCACACCGTCGACGGCCCCCCGCAGGGCGGCGTGGTGACCTTCCACCGGCTCGACGACCGGCACACCCGGGTGCACCTGCAGATGGAGTACGACCCGCAGACGTTCACCGAGAAGGCGGGCACGGCCCTGGGTGTCGTGCAGACGCGCATCTCCGGTGACCTGAAGCGGTTCAAGGAGTTCATCGAGCGCCGCGGCACCGAGACCGGTGCGTGGCGGGGTGACGTCAGCCGGCCGCCGCAGGCCGGGGAGACGCGCCACGACCTGCCCGACGGCGGGTTGCCGGGCGACCCGATCCGATGAGCACGCGGGCGGCGCGGGGGCCGCGGAGACGAAGCTGGGCGCACCCACCCATCCCGCGCCCCCGTCCGCCCATCGAAGTGCACGGCGGAGCTTGAAACCACAGGCTCCAAGCGAAAGGGGCGACCTCCTCGGAGGTCGCCCCTTCTTCGTGCCGGCTCAGCCCCTCTTGAGGCGCTCGAACACCTGGTTCACCGACTGCCACAGCGCCGACGCCGCGTCACCCAGCAGCGACGGGCCGCTGCCGCGCGCGATGTCGATACCGGCGTCGTCCTCCTCCTTGGGGTGCACGTCCTGCGCCAGCAGCCGCCCCACCACCGCGAGCACCACGTCCGGGTGACCCAGGGGCAGCGGCGCGGCGAAGGTCTGCACCGACTTGACCACGCCCTCGTGCTCGTTGGCCAGGTCGCCGACCCGCGCGCCGGCCGCCGCGCCCGCCACCAGGTGCACGGGCACGTCCCGGTCGCGGAACTCCGCCAGGACCTCGTCCACCTCCTGCCAGGGCTGGTCGGCCGCGGGCAGCCGGCACCACATCACCTGCAGGTGGTCGGTCAGCGGGCGCCACGTCGCGGGCAGGTCGCCGTGCGGCGCGGCCCCCGACGGGTCCAGCACGACCACGGCGGGCGCGTCGACGGGACCCGCCCACACCACGGACGGGCCCTTGGTCCTGGTCTCACCCATGCGACACCTCCAGCGCGGCCGGTTCCACGCAGTAGACGGTGAAGGCGGAGCGGATGATCGGCTGCGCCACGTTGCGCACCCGCACCCCGCCCGGGGTCATGCCGTGCTCGACGCCGAAGTGGGCGTGCCCGTGCACCGCGAGGTGGGTGCCGGTGTTGTCGATGGCCTCGCCCAGCAGGTAGGAGCCGAGGAACGGGTAGATCTCCGGCGGCTCGCCGCGCAACGTGTCCGGCACCGGCGCGTAGTGCGTCAACGCCACCTTCACGTCCGTTTCCAGCTCCCGCAGCGCGTTCTCCAGCGACTCGGCGATCTCGCTGGTGTGCCGGATGAACGCCTTCATCTCCCGCTCGCCGAACGCGCTGCCGCACTTGCCCGCGAACCCGCCGCCGAAGCCCTTCACCCCGGCCACGCCGAGGGTGTGCCCGTCGACGGGGATGGTCACGGAGTCGCCCTCCAGCACGGTGAGCCCGGCGTCGCGCAGCACCTGCGTGACCTCGGCGGGCTTGTCGTCGTGGTGGTCGTGGTTGCCCAGCACCGCCACGACGGGCACCGGCAGGTCCTTGAACTCGTCGGCCACGACCCGGGCCTCCGACACGGTCCCGTGCCGGGTCAGGTCGCCCGCGAGCAGCAGCACGTCGGCGTGCTCGCCGAGCTTGTCCAGCGCGGGCCGCAACCGCCCGCGCGCGTCCTCGCCGAGGTGCACGTCCCCGACCGCGGCGACGCGGATCATCGCAACTCCTCCCTGCCCTCGGGTTCACCGACCGGCGTGACCTTCACGTCGTCCAGCACGGTCAGCTCCGGCGCGACGTCGTGGATCACCGCTTCCAGCTCGTCGCGCCGCTCGGCGCACGCCACGTCGCCGGACAGCAGCACGTGGTCGCCGCGCACGGTCACCCGCACCCCCAGCTCGGTGGTCCGCGGGTCTTCGGCCAACGCCCGGCGCAGCCGGGCCGCGAGGTACTGCTCAGCGGTCATCAGGGGCTCCTGTGATCCCGAGGCGCTCGATCAGCACGAGGAACGCCTCCGCGTACGGGGAATGGGCGGTGGCCTCGCGGACGCGCCGCCAGTCGATCTGCTCGCGCAGCGCCCGCGCGAACGGCAGCAGCTCGCTGAAGTCGCAGCGGTGGCCGTCCAGCACCAGCAGCTTGCTGATCATCACTTCGGTCGCGGGCATCACCGGCAACGTCACCGAGCCGACGGCCAGCTCCTCGGCCCGCCCCAGCGTGTCGTCGGTGACCGGCACCTCGTTCGGGCGGAAGAGCAGGTCCACCAGCGAGTCGCCGTCGTAGACCTTGAGCAGCCAGTCCTCCGGGGCGTCGGCCGCTCTCATCCCGGCGGCGACCAACGCGCTCACGGCGGGCTTGGCGTCCTCCTCCCGCACGAGGATGTCCACATCGTGCTCAGTCGCCGGCCCGCCCCGCGCGTACACCGCGCAACCACCCGACAACGCGAACGGGATCTGCTGCTCGCGCAGCACCTTCGCCACCTTGGTCAAAGTGCGCAACAACTCGTCCTGAACGCCGCTCATGGTCCTGACTACCCCGAGCGACAAGGCTTCACACGGCTCCACCCGGGTACCCGAGGCCCATGACAGCGACCCCTCCCGACCCAGACCCGGCCACGACCCCCGGTCTCGAACCGGGCGGCGGCGTGGCGCCGGGCGACACCCCTCCGGACTCCGGTTCGACCACGTCGGGCCTGACCCACCACGAGCCCCAGCCCTCCCGCGCCCGCAACATCATCGCCCTGGTCGTCGTGTTGGTCATGACGGTGATGGTGGTGGGGTTCATCGTCGGCCAGATCATGGGCTGGGCGAAGCTCTTCTAGGGCTTGAGCGGCGGGCTGGCCGGCACGCCCTCACCCCGGCCCAACCCGCCGAGCAGCTGGGCCAGCGCGTCCCGGGCGTTGTGCCGGGGCGTCCACCCCAGCTCGTCCCGAGCCCGGCTCACGTCCAACAGGGGCGCGGTCAGGGCCAGGTCCACCCACCCGTGCGAGGTCGGCTGCAACCGGGCCAGCCAACTGACCCGCGCCGCCGTGCGCAGGACCACAGGCGGAATAGGCACGTGCTTCGCCTTCATGACCTCCGCCAACACCTGAGGTGTCACCACAGGCTCAGACGCGAGGTTCACCGCCCCCGCCAACTTCTTCCGCAACACCAGCGCCAACGCGTCCGCCACGTCGTCGCTGTGCACGAACTGGAGCACGAAGTTCCTGGGCAACGGCAGGATCGGCACCCCGGCTCTGAAGAACGCACGCGGCACCAACGGCCCCAGGAAGTAACGCTTGATCTCGGTAGCCGCATCGGGCTGGAGGATCAACGCCGGCCGGACACGCGTGACCGTCAACGTCGGGTGCTCACGCTCAACCCGGTCCAACTGGTGTTCTACAGCCGCCTTGTGCCGACTGTAGTAGGACGACGAGACGCCATCGGTAGGCCAACTCTCGTCCTTCAGCCCAGTCTTGACCGCCGGCGAATAAGCACCAACCGACGACATGTGCACCAGGTGCGGCACACCGGCCTTCACCGCCGCCCGGAACACCCGGTCACTACCGGCGACGTTCGTCCGGAACATCTCCGGCTCGTCGTGACTGGGCTGGATCTTCCAGGCCAGGTGCACCACCGCGTCCGCCCCGCGCAGCACCTCGGCCATCGGCTCCTCGGCCCCGGGCTTGGACAGGTCCACCGGGGTCCAGTCGATGTCGTAGGGCGGCTCCGGGTCGGGCGGCCGGCGGGAGACGCCGTGCACGGTCGTGTCCGGTTCTTCGGCGAGCCTGCGCAGCAGGGCGGTGCCCACGTTGCCGGTGGCGCCCGTGACGACGATCCTCATGCCGGACCGGTTACCCACGCGGGGGCCGGGCGCAACCCACGGGAGGGCACGGGTGTTCGAAGCGGCGGGGTGGGGCCTGGTGGCCGGTTCGGCGTTGCTGGTCGGGGCACTGGTCGGCTACCTGGCGAGGGTGCCGCGCGGGGTCATCGCGACCGTGATGGGCTTCGGCAGCGGCGTGCTGATGTCGGCGGTGGCGTTCGACCTGATCGACGAGGCCCACAACCTGGGCGGCCTGCTCCCCACCGCGGGCGGCGCGGCATCCGGCGCGGCCGTCTACACCGCGGCGAACGCATACTTGGCAAGCCGAGGCGCCCGCCACCGCAAACGCTCGGGAAAGCAACCCAGCGAATCCGACCAAGCCGGTTCAGGCACGGCGATCGCCATCGGCGCGCTGTTGGACGGAATCCCCGAATCGGTAGTCATCGGCGCAAGCATGATCGGCGGCGGCGGAGTGAGCGCGGTGACAGTAGCGGCGGTCTTCATCAGCAACGTCCCAGAAGGCCTCTCCAGCGCAGCCGGCATGCGCCAGGCCCACCGCGGCAAAACGTACGTATTCGGCCTGTGGACAGCGATAGCATTGATCAGCGGCCTATCAGCCCTCCTGGGCAACGCACTGCTGTCCCAGGCCGACCCAGCCTGGCTGGCCGGCATCACGGCGTTCGCCGGCGGTGCAATCCTGTCCATGATCGCCGACACCATGATCCCGGAAGCCTTCGAAGACGCACACCTACTAGTAGGCCTGGCAACCGTAGCCGGCTTCCTAACCGCCTTCGCCCTCTCCCACACCTAGCCCCGCCAGCGGGCAGTCCGCCGAAGGGGACACAACCCAAGCCGGGCTTCTTGCTTGTGTCATCTCCGTATGGCCCGCCCGAAGGGCTACCACACTTTTGGCCGGGTGCAGCCGAAATTGTGTGAGGAACGAGCAAAATTTTAGCGGCACACGGCCAAAAGTGTGGTTGGCTCCGCCGGGTCATGCGGAGATGACACAAGCAAGAAGCCCCCGCCTTGGTAGTTGTGTCATCTTTGGCGGCTCGCCCGCCGGCGAGGCTCTTTTGATCTTTAAGAGCCACGCTGACGCTCTCAAGCCCCCGCTTCGCGGGTCCAAACGCAACGCGCTCCGCGCTCGCAAGCTCGAACGCGCTCCGCGCTCTTGAACGCGCTCCGCGCTCCTCAACGCGCTCCTGAACGCGCTCCGCGCTCTTGAACGCGCTCCACACTCAAACCCAAACCCGCCCCAGCACGAAATCCAGCGCTCATCCCCCAGCCGGAGCCGGAATCGGATTCTTCGCCAACGCCTCCGCCGCCGCATACAGGTTCGACGCCATAGCCTTCCCAGTAGACACCGACCACTCGTGCCCGTGATCGGTGTCCGCAAAAGACGGCCCCGGCCCGGGCCCCATGTTCCAATAGGTCCAAGCCTGCCCCGGCACCGTGTACCCGATGTCGAGCAACGCCCCCGACACCTCGCTGATCACGTGGTGCGCCCCGTCCTCGTTCCCGGTCACCACCACGCCCGCCACCCGGTTGTACGCCACCGGCCGGCCCTCGTCGTCCTTCTCCGAGATCATGGCGTCCATCCGCTCCAGCACGCGCTGCGCCACCGACGACGGCCGCCCGACCCAGGTCGGCGTCGCCACGACCAGGATCTCCGACCGCAGCAGCTCGTCGTGGATCGCGGGCCACTCGTCGCCGTCACCCAGATCGGTGACAACTCCGGGTGGCACGTTCCGGTCCACTACCCGGATCGGGTGAACGTCCACCCCGCGCTCCCGGAGGGCGTTCTCGACCACCGCCGACAGCAGCTCGGTGTTCGACCGCTCGGGCGACTTCTTCAACGTGCAGTGCAGCACGACCGCCCGCATCACGACCTCCCGAGCGCCGCACGGATCAGGTCGCGCGCCCGGTCCATCAGCGCCACGGGCGGGCCGAGCAGCATGTTCGCCGCGGGGGACTCGATGCCGGGGTGCGGCCGGGTGGGTGCGATCTTCTCCGCCGCCCGCACGGCCTTGGCCAGCGCCCGCAGCCGGTCGCCGTCGTACTCGGCGCGCAGGCGCGGGAACTCCTCCTGCTCCTCGTGGTTGGCGTGCGCGAGCACGTCGTCGCGCAGCTGGACGAGCAGGGTGTCGAAGCCCTCGGCGTCCGGTCCGATCCCGTCCAGCGTGGTCAGCAGCTCCTTGGCCCGCCGCTCCTCGGCAACGCGGGCGTCCACGACGGCGTCGCCGCCCTCGCCGCGCCGGGCGGCGGGGTGCACGATCTCCTCCTCCGCCGTCTCGTGCACCGCGAGCAGCCGGACCAGCCGGCGGAACGCGTCCTTGCGCTTGTCCCCGTGCGCGGTCTCGACCTCGTCGAACAGGGCGCGGATCTCGCCGTGCTGGCGGACGAGCAGTGCGATCACGTCTTCTTGGTCGTTCATGCACGGTGGGTTACCCGCGATGCCGCCGGCGAACCGGGGCCCCGAAGGACCCCGGCCACCTCACCAAACACGCGCCGCTCACCGGCGCACGGCCACCTCACCAACACAGGCCGCTCACCGACCCACGGCCACCTCACCAAACACAGGCCGTTCACCGACGCACGGTCAGCTCCCGCGCCGCGGCGTACTGCTCGCGCACCACCGGTGTCGGGTCGGCCTCGAACAGCTCCGCGGTCAGCTCCGACCACACCGGCGGCGAGTCCGCGCCGCTCACCGCCCAAGCCGCCTGCCGAGCCGCCCCGTCGGCCACGTACTCGCTCGTGGCGGGCAGCACCACCGGGCACCCGAACACCGCCGGCGCGATGGTCCGCACCGCCGCCGACTGGGCGCCGCCGCCGATCAGCAGCACCCGCTCGACCGGCGTCCCCAGCGCCCGCAGCGCGTCGATCGCGTCCGCCAGGCTGCACAGCAACCCCTCCACCGCCGCCCGCGCCAGGTGGGCCGGCGTGGCGGTGTCCAGGCGCAACCCGTGCACCGCGCCGGTCGAGTCGGGCTTGTTCGGCGTCCGCTCGCCCTCCAGGTACGGCACCAGCACGAGCCCGCCCGCCCCGGCCGGCACGCTCAACGCCAGCCGCGACAGCTCGTCCAGCGACACCCCGAGCAACGCCGCGGTGGCGTCCAGCACCCGCGACGCGTTCAGCGTGCACACCAGCGGCAGGAAGCCGCCCTCGGCGTCGGCGAACCCGTTCACCGTCCCGCTGCCGTCGGCCACCGGCGCGACGGCCCGCGCGAACGCCGTCCCGGACGTGCCGACCGACACCACCACGTCACCGGGCCGGGCCTGCACGCCCAGCGCGGCGGAGGCGTTGTCCCCCGCGCCGACGCCGAACCGGCCCGCGACCAGCTCCGCCGGACCCAGCACCGACGGCAGCACCGGCACCTTCCCGAGCGCCAGCTCCAGCAGGTCGGTCCGGTAGTCCTCTGTGGACGGTGACCAGTACCCGGTGCCGCTGACGTCGCTGCGGTCCGTCGTCAACGCGTCCAGAGGAGCACCAGCCGGAGCGGACCCGCCGGCCAACCGCCAGGTCAGCCAGTCGTGCGGCAGGCACACCGCGGCCGTCCGCGCCGCGTTGGCCGGCTCGTTGCGCGCCAACCACCGCAGCTTGGTCACGGTGAGCGAGGCGACGGGCACGTTGCCCACCGCCGACGCCCACTCCGCGCGCCCGCCCAGCTCCTCGACCAGGTCCGCCGCCGCGCCCGCCGACCGCGTGTCGTTCCACAGCAGCGCCGGCCGCACGACCTGCCCGGCCGAGTCCAGGCAGACCATCCCGTGCTGTTGCGCCGCGACGGACACCGCCGCCACGTCGTCGATCCCGCCGGCCGCCCGGAACGCCTCCTGCAGCGCGTCCCACCACGCCGCCGGGTCCACCTCCGTGCCGGCCGGGTGGGCCGCCCGGCCCTCCCGCACCAGCGCACCGGTCTCGGCGTCGCGCACGACCACCTTGCAGGACTGGGTGGACGAGTCGACGCCCGCGACGAGCGTCATCCGCGAGCGCCCAACAGGTGCTCCAACGCGAGCTGACCGAGGTGCACGAACCCGTAACCCCTCTCCACCGCCGGCGTGATGTCGTCGTCGCCCTTGATGAAGTCCACGATGGACTCGCCCTCGCCCAGCGTCGGCTCGGACAGCTCCAGGACCCCGCTGGCGCGCAGCGCCTCCTGCACCTCCGGGTCCGCCCGGAACGCCGCCGCCCGCTCGCGCAGCAGCTTGTAGGTGCGCATGTTGGCCGCCGCGCTGGCCCACACGCCGTCGATGTCCTCGGTGCGCAACGGCTTGTAGTCGAAGTGCCGCGGGCCTTCGTAGCCGCCGTGCTCCAGCAGGTCCACCAGGAAGAACGCGGACAGCAGGTCGCCGTGCCCGAACACGAAGTCCTGGTCGTAGCGCGGGCCCTTCTGGCCGTTGAGGTCGATGTGGAACAGCTTGCCCTGCCACAGCGCCTGCGCGATGCCGTGCACGAAGTTCAGGCCCGCCATCTGCTCGTGCCCGACCTCGGGGTTCACGCCGAACAGCGGCTCGTGCTCCAGCGTGGAGATGAACGCCAGCGCGTGCCCGATGGTGGGCAGCAGGATGTCGCCGCGCGGCTCGTTCGGCTTGGGCTCCAGGGCGAAGCGGAAGCCGTAGCCCTGGCTCTCCGAGTGCGCGGCGATGGTGTCCAGCGCCTCCCGGTACCGGTCAAGGGCGGCGCGGACGTCCTTGCCGGCGTCCACCTCCGAGCCCTCCCGGCCGCCCCACAGCACGATGGTCTGCGCGCCCAGTTCGGCCGCGAGCTCCAGGTTGCGCAGCACCTTGCGCAGCGCGAACCGCCGCACGGTGCGGTCGTTGCTGGTGAAGCCGCCGTCCTTGAACACCGGGTGGGTGAACAGGTCCGTGGTCACCATCGGCACGACCAGGCCGGTCTCGTCCAGGGCCGCGCGGAACGCGGCGACGCGCCGGTCGCGCTCCACCGCGTCCGCGCCGAACGGGATCAGGTCGTCGTCGTGGAACGTGACGCCCCACGCACCCAACTCCGCCAGCTTGCGCACGGTCACGGGCGCGTCCAGCGGGGGGCGGCTCGCGTGGCCGAACGGGTCGCGACCCTGCCACCCGACGGTCCACAGGCCGAAGCTGAACTTGTCCACGAGGGCACCTCCAATAAGTTTGATGCCTGAACTTATCGCACGATGCCGCTATCCTCCAGTGGTGTCCCGACCGCAACCCGCGAGCCAGCACACCGTGCGACGGCACAACTCCGCTCTGGTGCTGGACGCGATCACCACGCACCCCGGCTCGTCCCGCGCGGCCGTCGCGACCCGGACGGGCCTGACCAAGGCGACCGTGTCGAGCCTGGTGGACCGCATGATCGCGGCCGGCCTGGTGGTCGAGGGCGAGGCGCAGGCCCGCCCGGGCCCGGGTCGGCGGGGCACCGCGCTGCACCCCTCCCCCGACGGCCCGCACGGCCTGGGCGTGGAGATCGGCGTGGACTACGTGGCCACCTGCCTGGTCGACCTCACCGGCCAGGTCCGCCACCGGGCGCTGCGCCCGAGCGACAACCGCACGTCCTCCCCGGCCCGGGTGCTGACCAAGGCCGCCACGGCGATCAAGGGCGCGCTCAAGCGCAACGTGCCCATCGGCGGGGTGGGCGTGGCCGTGCCGGGCCTGGTGGAGACCGCGACCGGCATCCTCCGCGTGGCCCCCAACCTGGGCTGGGAGGAGGTGGACGTGCGCGGCGAGCTGCGCTCGCGGGTGGGCCTCGACGTGCCGGTCCAGGTCGGCAACGAGGCGAACCTGGCGGCGCTGGCCGAGCTGTGGCACGGCCACGGCGACCAGGACTTCGTGCACGTCTCGGGCGAGATCGGCATCGGCGCGGGCATCGTCGTGGCGGGCGCGCTGTTCGACGGGGTGCGCGGGTTCGGCGGCGAGATCGGCCACCTCCAGGTGGACCCGAACGGCCCGCCCTGCCCGTGCGGCGCGCGCGGCTGCCTGGAACGCCTGGCCGGCCAGGACGAGATCCTCAAGGCCGCGGGCTGCCCCACCTTCGACGACCTCCTCGCCGCCCTCGACGCCGGCGACCCGTCGGCCACCGGAGCGGTGTCCGAAGCGGCGCGCTGGCTGGCCACGGCCCTGACCGGCGCGGTGAACCTGCTGGACCTGCCCACAGTCGTCCTCGGCGGCACCTACGCCCGCCTGGCCCCCTGGCTCACCGAGACCCTGCGGACCACCCTGCGCGACCGCGTCCTGGGCGCGCGCTGGTCCCCCACCACCGTCCTGACCTCGACCCTCGGCCCGGAAGCGGCGGTCCGGGGCGCGGCGAGCACCGCCGTCCGCGCGATCCTCGCCGACCCCGACCCGTACATCACCGCCGCGCAAGCCTGAGCCGCCCTTCCGCCCCGCAGGCCCGCGCCGCGCGACCACCGCGCAAGCCCGCGCCGCGCGACCACCCCGCAAGCCCGCGCCGCGCGACCACCGCGCGCCGCCCGCCGAACCCGAACGCCACTCGGCCGAAACGCGAGCAGCTCTCGCGCACGGGCACACTGGAGGGTGTCCTGGACCGGTTCACCCGGTTGCGCGCGCCCGAAGCGGACTCGTCCAGGGTGTTGATCTGAAAGCCTGGACGGCGCCCCGTCGTCTCGGGGACCTTGGTCAGGGGGTGAACCGGTGCCGCGTGGAGAACGTCCGCTGGACGTGGGTGACAGCCCGCTGCTCAAGTTCGCGGCGGACCTGAGGTCGCTGCGGGACAAGGCGGGCGGGTACAGCTACCGCCAGCTCGGCGCCCGCGCCCACTACTCGGCCACCACGCTCTCCGACGCCGCGGGCGGCCGGAAGCTGCCCACGCTCGCCGTCACCCTCGCCTACGTGCGCGCCTGCGAGGGCGACGTCGCCGAGTGGGAGGACCGCTGGCACAAGGTCGCCGCCGAGGTGCTGCCCAGCCCGCAGCCGGCCGCCGACGAGGGCCACCCGCCCTACGCGGGCCTGGCCGCCTACGGCACCGAGGACGCCGAGTGGTTCTTCGGCCGCGACCACGTCCTGGAGGACCTGGAGAAGCGCATCGCCGCCCGCAGGTTCGTCGCGGTCTTCGGCGCCTCGGGCGCGGGCAAGTCCTCGCTGCTGCGCGCCGGCCTGGTGCCCAGGCGCACGGACCGGACCACCGTCACCACCCCGTCCGAGTGGAACTTCACCGCCACCCACCTCGACCGGGACCTGCTGATCGTCGACCAGTTCGAGGAGCTGTTCACGCTCTGCCCGGACCCCGACCAGCGGGCCGCGTTCATCGACGCCCTGCTCACCGCCGAGTGCCGCGTGGTCGTGGGCGTCCGCGCCGACTTCTACGGCCACTGCGCCCAGTACCCGGCGCTGGTCAAAGCCATCACCGACGGCCAGCTCCTGCTCGGCCCGATGGGGCCCGAGGAGCTGCGCCAGGTCATCATGCAGCCCGCCGTGAAGGCGAACTGCACGGTGGAGACCGCGCTGGTCTCCCGCCTGATCGCCGACGCCACCGGCCAGGCCGGCGTGCTGCCACTGCTGTCCCACGCCCTGCTGGAGACCTGGCGCCGCCGCCGGGGCACGACGCTCACCCTCGCCGGCTACGAGGCGGCGGGCGGCATCCAGCACGCCATCGCCCAGACGGCCGAACGCACGTTCACCTCGCTGGAGAAGCAGCAACGCGCCCTGGCCCGCCAGGTCTTCCTGCGGCTGACCGCCCTGGGCGACGGCACCGAGGACACCAAGCGCCGCCTGCCCCGCGCGGAGCTGGACCACGACGTGGACGTGGACGTCGTGCTGGACCGCCTGGCCCACGCCCGCCTGCTGACCCTCGACCGCGACACCGTGGAGATCTCCCACGAGGCCCTGATCCGCTCCTGGCCCCGGCTGCGCAACTGGCTGAGCACCGACCGGGACGGCCTGCGCACCATGCGCCAGCTCACCGAGGCGGCGGCCACCTGGGACTCCCTGGACCGCGACCCGGACGCGCTCTACCGGGGCTCCCGCCTGGACACCGCCCTGGAGTGGACCACTCGCGACGGCGTGCGCACCAGCACCACCGAGCGCGACTTCCTCAAGGCCAGCCAGGACGCCCGCAACGAGCAACGCCGCCGGGACCACCGCCAGACCCGCCGGCTGCGGCAGTTGGTGGCGCTGCTGCTGGTGCTGCTGCTGTTCGCGGGCAGCGCGGTGGTCCTGGCCATCCGCGCCCAGAAGCAGGCGGCCCAGGAGCGCAACCTGTCGGTGGCCCGGCTGGTGGCCAACGAGGCCCAGAGCAAGCGCGCCACCGACCGCCGCACGGCCAACCAGCTCATCATCGCGGCCTACCAGCTCAGCCACACCGACGACCTGCGCGACCAGGTGCTCACCTTCCACGCCTCGACCAGCGCCGACCTGGTCAGCCGGTCGGTCTTCCCGACCGGCCCGGCCACGGGCCCGGACGGCACGGCGCTGCCCAACGCCCGCGTCCCCGTCCCGGCCGACGACCACGTCTTCCGCCGCCTGGGCGGCTTCCTGACCCCGCGCAACACCGTGACCAGCCTGGTGGTCACCGACAGCCAACAGGCGTTCGCCACCACGGCGGAATCCCCGGACGCCCAGATCTGGGACGTCACCGACGCCCGGTCCCCGGTCCTGGCGCACACGTTCAAGCAGCCCCTGATCCACGCCGCGTTCTCCCCCGACGGCCAGACCCTGGTCACCGTCGAGAGCCCGGCCCTGGTGCGCCTGTGGGACGCCTCGAACCCCTACCAGCCGGTCCTGCGCGGCACCATCACCACCCACCCCAGGGCCGTCAACGCCATCGTGTTCTCCCCGGTCAAGGGCACCACCCTGGCCACCATCGACAACCAGAGCACGGTCCGCCTCTGGGACATCGCCAACCCCGCCGAACCCCGCCAGGTCGGCGAGCTGGACGACGGCCAGGACGTCACCACCGCCGCCCTCGACCGGGACTCGACCACCATCGCGGTCGCCGGCCGCTCGGGCACGGTCCGGCTGTGGGACCTGCGGGCCAACCCGTGGAACCCGACCCGGCTCGCCGACTTCGACGCCCACCAGGACCGCGTCACCGCCCTGGGCTTCCGCCGCGACGGCGCGGCCCTGGCCAGCGCCGGCAAGGACGGCACGGTCCGGATGTGGGACCTCGCCTCCCGGCAGCACCCCACCCAGCGGGGCCGGATCAGCGGCAACACCGACAGCATCTACGCGGTCGGCTTCGGCGACGCGCCGGACTGGGTGATCACGGCGAGCGCCGACGGCACCAGCCGCTCGTGGGAGTTCAACCTGGACCTGGCGATCGCCAACATGTGCGAGAACGTCGGCCAGCCGCTGACCCCGGACGAGTGGCGCCGCAACTTCAACGGCATCCCCTACAGCCCGCCCTGCTCCTAGCCGCACCTCACCCGGTCGCCTGACTGGCGGCCCCCACGCAGCGGTCCGATACTGACCTGGTGACCACTCCCCGTGACGAGGACCGCACCGACGCGATCCCCACCTCCCCGATCACCGGCGCGCCGCCCCCGGTCGGTCCGACGTCCGTGGACCGCCACCCGGAGAGCCGGCTCGACCCGGACACCAGGCGCACCCCGGAACCCGCGCCGGGCAAGCCGGTGAAGATCAAGTCCACCCGGATCAGCGGCACGTGGGTCGCCGTCCTGGCCTCGATCGTCGTCCTGATCTTCCTGCTGATCTTCATCCTGCAGAACGGGACCGACGCCACCATCCACTTCCTGGGCATCGCGACCACCCTGCCGCTGGGCGTGGCGCTGCTGTTCGCCGCCATCGGCGGCGCGGTGATGGTGGCCCTGGTCGGCGCAGCCAGAATCCTCCAGCTGCGCCGCCAGGCCAAACGAGGGCTCACGCGCTCCTGATCGCTAAACCGAACAGGACGCACCGTTGAGCGTGAAGCCGGTGGGTGTGACGTTGCTGCCCTGCCAGCTCGCCTGGAATCCGAACTCCACCGAACCACCCGCCGCGATGGTCGCGTTCCAGCCCTCGTTGGTCACCGTGGCGACAGCGCCGCTCTGCGACGCCTTGCCGTTCCAGGCGTGGGAGATCACCTGCCCGCCGGGGAAGGTGAACCGCAACGCCCAGCCCTGCACCGCGCCCACGCCCCGGTTCGTGATCTTGACCGAGGACGTGAACCCACCAGCCCACTGGCTGGAGACCTTGTACTCGACGTGACACCCGACCGGCACACCGGTCGTGGTGGTCGTCGTCGTGGTGGTCGTCGTCGTAGTAGTCGTAGTGGTGGTCGTCGTCGTGGGCGGCGCTCCGACCGGGTCGGCGTAGAGGATGCCGCGCCCGTTCGTCCCCAGGTAGACCCGCCCGTACACCCGCGGGTCACCGGTGATCGCCTCGCCCATGTTCCCGTACTGGTGCCGGTCGTCGTTGATCCGGATCCAGTTGGCACCTTCGTCGTCGGACCGGTAGACGCCGGTGGCGCCACCGAGGCTCAGCACCGCGTACAACGCCGGGTACGTGCGACCGGGCGCGGCCTTGCCGAACCCGATGTTGACCGCCGAGGCGACCCCGCTCACCCTGGTCACGGTCGCGCCGCCGTCGACCGACCGGAACAACCCGCCTTCGCCGGCCAGCCACAGCTCGCCCTCCCGGCCCGGCACGGCGTGCAGCTTCGCCGCCGCCACCGCCGCCCCGGCCGTGAACGACACCCCACCGTCCACACTGGAGTGGACCCGACCGCCGGCCAACGCGTAGAACCGCCGCGGGTTCACCCGGTCCGACTCCACGACCGCGCCGGTCGGCACCCCCGCGGACGGCGTCCACGAGGTCCCGAACCCGACCGCGTGGTGCACCGCGGCCCCACCCGGGCTCCACACGAACCGCGAGCCGTCCGCGGCCGCCGCGACGGTCCCGCCGCCGGTGACGCCGCCCGGTTCGGAGCCGGCGAACCAGTTCGCGCCGCCGTCCGTGGAGAACGCCACGTGCGCGGCACCGTCCACGTTGCCCGACCGCACCATCACCGCCGGCGAGGTCTCCGCGTAGTCCAACGACGTCGTCGAGGTGAAGTTGGGCTGCAGGAACATCATGTCCGGCACCTTGGTCAGGTCCGCGTGCCGGAACCCGCCGATGTCACCCAGCCCGCTCACCAGCGGCGCGCCGCTGGGCGGGCTGACCAGGTCCAGCACGGCGGTCTCCTCCAGACCGGCCACCACCGGCTTGATGGTGATCCGGCCGCCGGTGTCCCACGTGGTCAGGTCCGTGGTGCCGTAGATCGTCGCCCCGGTGCCGTAGAGCATCCGGTCGGAGTCGAACGGGTCGATCTCCATGGACTCGACCATCCACCCCAGCTTGGGCGTGACCTCGGGCGGCTGCGGGTTGGCGCCCCACGTCAGCCACGGCGCGGCCGAGACGTCCATCTCGTAGCGGAAGCTGCGGTTCGGGTAGGACGTGAAGTCCCACGCCCGGGTCCACGTCGCGCCGCCGTCGGTGGACCGGAACAGGATCACGTCCGGCCACCACGAGATCTGCGTGGCGACCATGAGCACGTTCGGGTTCTGCCGGTCCACGGTCAGGCCGGAGTACCCGTAGTAGGCGTCGGGGCTGTCCGAGGGCACCGGGCTGATGCGGGTCCACGTCTCGCCGACCGTGTCGAACTTCCACACGTCGCCCTTGCCGCCGTCGTACGGTCCGCCGGTGTCGCTGGTGGCGATGACCAGGTTCGACCCGGCGAGGACGCCCTTGTGCGCGATGAACCCGGTCGGCTGACCGGGCAGCCGGCTCCACGTGGCCCCGCCGTCCAGGCTGCGGTAGACGGTGTTCTGCTTGTCCGCCACGCCCACGTAGATCGTCCGGCCGGCCCCGCCGGTCGAGGACCGCGGGTCGAACGTCACCCACACGACGCCCTGGATGTCGTCGAGGTACCCGTTCGGGTCGGCGGGGTCGGCGACGTAGTCGCCCGGGTTGGGGAAGGAGGCCACCTGCGCCCAGGTCGCCCCGCCGTCGGTGCTGCGCCACAACCCCTTGCCGCTGGGCGCGCCGAAGTACAGCACCCGCCCGTCGTGGGGATCGACCGCGAGCCGCTCCCCCATGCCGCGGCCGGGCATGTTGCCCCCGACCTTGAACGGCAGCTCGGCGACCTGCCACGTGGCCCCGCGGTCACCCGACCGCAGGATCGCCCCGTTGCCCGGGTCCCAGCTGTTCGTGTACATGCCGACGGCGGCGTAGACCTTGTTCGCGTCCCGGGGGTCGGGGGCGATCGACGCGACCCCGTTCCACCCCCACCGGTCCCAGCCGACCCAGTCCAACAACGGGATCCAGCGCCCGGACGCCTTGTCCCACCGGTACGCGCCGCCGATGTCGGTGCGGGCGTAGACGAGGTCCTTCTCCGCCGGGGAGAACACGATGCCGGGCACGAACCCGCCGCCGGCGATCTCGACGTTCTTCCAGTCGTACCGCTGCTCCGGCGCGGCGGTGGCGGGCCTGGTCTGGGTGGACACCAGCACCAGCCCGACCGCCGCGCACACCGCGGCGGCCACGGCCACCAGCCGCTTCACCACGAGTCGGGGTGCCATCTCCTCAAGCGCTCCTTTGCGCGGGGATCAGCCGAAGCGGACCACGATGGCGGTCAGGTCCACAGGGGTCGGTGCGGGAGCCGGACGTTCTGGGAGCGCTCCCAGAACCACACAGCCGAACGGTAACGCCCCCGTCGCTCAACGTCAACAGCCTCGCGGTGACCCCGCTTCGGCCCGACCGCGACCGAACCCGACCCCGGACGTGCTCGACCCGCGCGAAGGCGCGCTCAACCCGACCCGCGCGCGCTTCAACCCGACCCGCGCGCGCTCAACCCGACCCGCGCGCTCAACCCGACCCGCGCGTGCGCGGCCCGCGCGAAGGCGCAGGTCGGGTCAGGCGCTGCCGCGCTTCACCATCGCCGTGGGCAGCAGCAGGAACGGCGGCAGGTTCTCCTCGCCCGCCAGTTCCGCCATCAGCCGCCACGTCATGGTCCGCCCCAACTGCTCGACGTCCTGCCGGATCGTGGTCAACGGCGGGACCGCGGTGGAGGCGATCATCAGGTCGTCGAACCCGACGACCGCGACGTCCTCGGGCACCCGCTTCCCGTGCGCGTGCAGGGTCTGCAGAGCGCCCAACGCCATGATGTCGGCCGCGACGAACACCGCGTCGATGTCCGGCGAACGCGACAGCAGCTCCTCCATCGCCGCCGCGCCGCTCTCCGGGGTGAAGTCCCCGTAGGCGACCAGGTCGACCGGCAGCCGGGCCTGCGACATCCCGCGCTTCCACCCGGACAGCCGGTCCATGCCCACCGCCATGTCCCGCGGCCCGGCGATGGTCGCCACCCGCCGCCGGCCCAGCGACGCCAGGTACCGCGCCGCCTCCATGGCCCCGTTGAAGTTGTCCGAGTCCACATAGGGCACGCCGCCGGCGCCCAGCGGCCTGCCGCCCACGACGGTCGGCAGGCCCGCGTCGGCGAGCGTCCTGGGCAGCGGGTCCTGGCCGTGCAGGCTGATCACCAGCACGCCGTCGACGTGGCCGCCGCACAGGTAGTTCACCAGGTCCTGCTCGTCGCCCTCCTTGCTCATCATGAGGACGAGCTGGACCCGCTTGCCCGCCAGTTCGGCGTGCACGCCGCGCAGCACGCCGGCGAAGAACGGGTCCGCGAGCACCCGGCTGCCCTGTTCCGACACGACCAGCGCGATGCAGTTCGCGCGGCTGCCGGCCAGGGTGCGGGCGGCCTGGTTGGGGCTGTAGCCGAGGCGCGTGATGGCCTGGTGCACGGCCTCACGCGCCTTCGAGCTGACGTACGGTTCGCCGTTGATCACCCGTGACACGGTGGACTTGGACACCCCGGCGGCCCGGGCCACCTCTTCGAGCCGGGTGTTGGGTCGGCGCGCCTTGGGCGGGTCAACGGCATCGGTCACGAGGCGGCCGTCGCTGCGAGCGCGTTGCCCCGGGCAACCTTCGAGTACCACATGGCGCTCATCTTAGGTGTCCGGACCTGCGTCTCGTAGTCGACATGCACGATCCCGAACCGCTTGGCGTAACCCTCCGCCCATTCGAAGTTGTCCATCAGCGACCAGGCGAAGTAGCCGCGCAGGTCCACGCCCTCCTGGATGGCCTCCCACGCCGCCCGCAGGTGCCCGTCGATGTAGTTGAGCCGGTCGACGTCCTCGATCGAGCCGTCGTCGCCGATGGCGTCCGGGTAGGCCGCGCCGTTCTCGGTCACGTACAGCGGGATGTCGGTGTACTCCCGCGCGACCCGGACCAGCACCTTCTTCAGCCCGTCCGGCTCGACCTCCCAGTCCATGTCGGTGCGCGGCAGGCCCCGGCTGGGGAAGGACACGTGCTCCGCGCCCACCCACGGCGACCCGGTGGCCCGCCTGCCCTCGGCGACCGGGGCGGCCGGCGCCGGGGTGCCGCTGACGAAGTGCTCGGCGTAGTAGTTCACGCCCAACTGGTCCAACGGCGTGGAGATGATCTCCAGGTCGTTGGCCCGGATGTGCTTGGTGAACCCGTAGGGGGTCAGGTCCTGCACGATGTCCTCCGGGTACTCGCCCTTGAACAGCGGGTCCAGGAAGATCCGGTTCTGCAGCCCGTCCAGCCGCCGGGCCGCGTCCAGGTCTGCCGGGTCGTCGGGGTCGGCCGGGATGATCGGGTACATGTTGAGCGTGATGCCGACCTTGACGTCCGTCGCCTGCGCGCGAATCGCTTCGACGGCAAGCCCGTGCCCGAGCAGCAGGTGGTGGACCGCCGCGACGGCGGCCTCCGGCTCCTGCCGGCCGGGCGCGTGGATGCCCGCCGCGTAGCTCAGGAACGAGGAGCACCACGGCTCGTTGAGCGTGGTCCAGTTGACCACCCGGTCACCCAGCGCGCCGACGACCGACTCGGCGTACTCGGCGAAGCGGTACGCGGTGTCCCGGTTGGCCCAGCCGCCCTTGTCCTCCAGGGTCTGCGGCAGGTCCCAGTGGTAGAGGGTCAGCCAGGGCGTGATGCCCTTCTCCAGCAGCGCGTCCACCAGCCGGGAGTAGAAGTCCAGGCCGGCCTGGTTGACCGGGCCGGCGTCGGGCCGCACCCGCGGCCACGCGGTGGAGAACCGGTAGGCGTGCAGGCCCAGGTCGGCCATCAACTGGACGTCGGACTCGACGCGGTAGTAGTGGTCGGCCGCGGGCTCACCGGTGTCGCCGCCGACCACGGCCCCCGGCACCTCGCAGAACGTGTCCCAGATGGACTTGGTGCGACCGTCCACGGTGGTCGCGCCCTCGACCTGGAACGCCGCGGTCGCGGCGCCCCAGACGAAGCCCTCGGGAAAGGAAATGGACTCCACAGCTACCCCTTCACAGCACCCTGCATGATCCCGGCGACGATCTGCCGCCCGAGTACGAGGAACACGAGCAAGATCGGGACCGTGGCCAGCGTGGTCCCGGCGAGCACGAGCGAGTTGTCGACGTAGTAGCCGCTCTGGAGCTTCTCCAGGGCCACCTGCATGGTCGGGTTCTCCGCGTTGAGCGCGACCAGCGGCCAGAGGAAGTCGTTCCAGGACATCATGAACGTGAAGACGCCGAGCATGGCGGCGGCCGGGCGCACGGCCGGCAGGCACACGTGCCAGAACGTCCGCAGCAGGCTGCACCCGTCCATGCGCGCGGCCTCGATCAGCTCGTCGGGGACGGCGTCCACGATGTACTGGCGCATCCAGAACACGCCGAACGCGGTGATCAGGTTCGGGATGATGACCGCGCCGAGCGTGCCGGACCAGCCGAACTCGGCCATCGCCATGTAGAGCGGGATGATCCCGAGCTGGGTCGGCACCGCCAGCGTGGCGACGACGAACACCAGCAGCGGGCCGCGCCCCTTGAACCGCAGCTTGGCGAAGGCGAACCCGGCCAGCGTCGACAGCAGCACGACCGACAGCGTCACCGTGCCGGAGACGATGACGCTGTTGCCCAGCGCCTTCCAGAACGGGATGGTGTCGAACACGCGTGCCGCGTTGGTGAAGAACTTGCCGCCGGGCAGCAGGGGTGTGTCGGCGGCGTCGTCGTTGCTGGCGACGACGAACGACCAGTAGAACGGGAAGGCCGACCCGAGGATGAAGGCGATGAGCAGCCCGTAGACGCCGAACCCGGGCCGCTTGGCCAGCGGGGACGGGGCCTTGCGGGCGCGCGTCGCGGTGCTTTGCTTCTGGAGCATGTCAGCCCTCCCCGGTGCCGGCGAGGCGGCGGGTGAGCAGGAAGTTGATCCCCGCGATGGCGATGATGATCAGGAACAGCACCCAGGCCATGGCCGAGGCGTAGCCGAGGTCCTGGGACTGGAAACCCGACTGGTACATGTAGAGCACGACCGTCTGGTACTGGTTGGTCGCGCCGCCGTTGCTGCTCCCGGCCGGGGCGAACAGCTTGGGCTCGGTGAAGATCTGCAACCCGCCGATGGTCGAGGTGACGATCACGAAGATCAGCGTCGGGCGCAGCAGCGGCAGGGTGATGCTGAAGAACTGCCGGGCCCGGCTCGCGCCGTCCACGATGGCGGCTTCGTAGACGTCCCTCGGGATGGCCTGCATGGCGGCCAGCACGATCAGCGCGTTGTAGCCCGTCCAGCGCCAGTTGACCATGGTGGCGATGGCGACGTGGCTCCACCAGCGGTCGGCCTGCCAGTCGATCTTGTCGATCCCGAAGAACTCCAGGACGTTGTTGACCATGCCGTACTGCGGGCCGAACAGGTCGCCGAAGATGATCGTCAGGGCGACGAGGCTGGCCACGTAGGGCAGGAGGACGCCCATGCGCCACGCGGTCCGCGCGCGCAACGCGGTGTTGAGCAGCACCGCGAGCAGCACCGCCACGACGACCTGCGGGCCGCTGGAGAGCACGAAGATGCTCAGCGTGTTGACCAGCGCGTTCCAGAACTGGTCGTCGGTGGCGAGGGTGACGTAGTTCTCGACGCCGATGAACGGCGTCTCGTCCGCGCCCAACTCCCAGTCGAACAGCGACACGTAGGCCGTGTAGACCAGCGGGAACAGGCCCGTGATGGCGAACAGGACGAAGAACGGGGCGATGAACAGGTAAGGCGAGTACTTGACGTCCAGGCGCGTGAGGCGGTGCCGCCACGGGAGCTTGACGTCCTCGTCCGCGCGCCGCGGCGGGCGGGGCTCGACGCCCCGCCCGCGCGCGACCGTGAGTTCGGTGGTCACTTGGCAGCCTTCTTGGCTCCCTCGACGACCTGCTGCCAGCCCTCTTCCGCGGTCTTGCCCTGCTCGACCGCCTGGAGCGCCGGCGCGATCACGTTGTCCTGGATCTCGCCGTCCTTCGGGCCCTTGTACTGGGCGCCGGCGACCTTGTTGGCCTGCTCGGCGAACAGGAGGCCGACCTTCTCACCGCCGAAGTAGTCGTTGGTCTTGTTGAGCAGCTCCGGCGAGATCAGCGCCTGGGTCTGGCTGGGGAAGGTGCCCTTGGCGACGAACGCCTTGATCTGCTGCTCGGGGGCGGTCAGCCACGCGGCGAGCTTCGCGGCCTCCTTGGCGTTCTTGCTCTGCTTGGGCACGGTCAGGTACGAGCCGCCCCAGTTGCCGCCGCCGCCGGGGAAGGCGGCCGTGACGGCCCAGTGGCCCTTGTGCTCGGGGCCGGCGTTGCCCTCGATCACGCCCAGCATCCAGGACGGGCAGGTCTTGGTGGCGAAGGCCGACTGCTTGAAGCCGTTCTGCCACTCCGGGCTCCACGCGACGAGCTTGGCCGACTGGCCGCGCGCGACCGCGCCGGTGACCTGCTGCCAGATCTTCTGGTCGTCGTTGGTCTCGATCACGAGCTTGTCGTCGCGGTCGAAGTAGCCGGTCTTGGCCTGGTTGTGCATGGGGTTGAAGATCTGCGCGGCCGAGTCGAACCACGGCTTGCCGGTGGCCTTGACGTACTTGTCGCCGGCCTCGAAGTAGGCGTCCCACGTGGTGAACAGGGCCTTCACGCCCTCGGGGTCGCTGGGCAGGCCGGCGGCCTCGAAGAGGTCCTTGCGGTAGCACATGGCCAGCGGGCCGATGTCGGTGCCGTAGCCGATGAGCTTGCCGTCCTTGGTGGTGACGGCGTCGGTCTTCCACTGCAGCCAGCGGTCGGCGCGCACGTCCGCCGGGCCGATCTCCTTGAGGTCGTTGAACTGGCCGGACTTGGCCATGACCTGGCTGAGGTAGCCCTCTTCGACGGCCTCGACGTCGGCGAGCCCGGAACCCGCGCCCAGCTTGGTGAACAGGTTCTGGTGGTGGGGGTTGCCCTGGCCGGTCTTGCGGTGCGTGATCTTGACGTTCGAGTTCGCGGCCTCGTACTCCTTGAACAGTTCCTCGTACCCGAACTCGTTGAACGTGGCGACGGTCAGCTCGACCTTGCCGTCCGGGGACGCGCCGGAACCCCCCGAACCACATGCCGCGGTGACTGCGGCGAGCACTGCGGTGCAGGCCACGACCTTGGCCAAGCCCGCTCGACGGTTGCGCACGAGAACTCCTCAGTTGATCGGCGGTGACGTTCTGGGAGCGCTCCCAGGTTTCGGCGAGTGTGGTTCTCCCCACGCACACGTGTCAAGCACTCGTGTCCGCGCTGTTACCTACGTGGCAAGGAAGACCGACCGGACTATGCGGACCAATCCGCACAGAGACGGACTCGGTACTCAGCGCCACGCCGTGGAGCGCTCCCAGACGGCCCTGGGCTGGTGCTCCAACCGGCGGCTCCCCATTCCCCCGGCCACCCGACCATTGCCCGCCGGCGGTCTGTGGAGCGGGAAACGCGACTATTCGCGGTGACGTGGCTCAAGCGCTCGATCGGGTGACCCTTCAAGCGGGCGACGCGCTTCTCGGCATCGGAAAAGCAATGCGCGCGACCCCTGAAAACACGTGCGGCGCACACCCACAAAGGGTGCGCGCCGCGACGCCTGAATGCTTCAGCGACCGTCTTCCAAGTCGCCTTCCGTCTCCAGGTAAACCGCCTTCAAGGCGTCCAACGTCTCCTGTTCCGGGTGTTCCCACATCCCCCGGTCCGCCGCCTCCAGCAGCCGCTCCGAAATGCCGTGCAACGCCCACGGGTTCGACTCGGACAGGAACTTCCGGTTCTCCGGGTCCAGCACGTAACTCGCGGCCAACTGCTCGTACATCCAGTCCGCCACCACCCCGGTGGTCGCGTCGTAGCCGAACAGGTAGTCCACGGTCGCGGCCAATTCGAACGCGCCCTTGTAACCGTGCTTGCGCATCGCGGCCAGCCAGCGCGGGTTGACCACGCGGGCGCGGAAGATGCGGTTGGTCTCCTCGTGCAGCGTGCGGGTGCGGACGGCGTCCGGGCGGGTGCTGTCGCCGACGTAGGCGGCGGGGGCCTTGCCGGTCAGCGCCCGGACGGTGGCGACCATGCCGCCGTGGTACTGGAAGTAGTCGTCGGAGTCGGCGATGTCGTGCTCGCGGGTGTCGATGTTCTTGGCGGCCACCGCGATCCGCTTGTACGCGCTCTCCATGTCGGTGCGCGCCTCGACGCCGTCCAACTCGCGGCCGTAGGCGTACCCGCCCCACACCGCGTACACCTCGGCGAGGTCGGCGTCGTCGCGCCAGTTGCGGCTGTCGATCAGCGGCAGCAGGCCCGCGCCGTACGCGCCCGGCCTGGAGCCGAAGATGCGCAGCGTGGCGCGGCGGCGGTCGCCGTGCTCGGACTCGGCCGCTTGGGCGTGCGCCCGGACGTAGTTGTCCTCGGCGGGCTCGTCCAGTGCGGCGACGAGTTGCACGGCGTCGTCCAGCAGGGCCACCACGTGCGGGAACGCGTCGCGGAAGAAGCCCGAGATGCGGACCGTCACGTCGATGCGCGGGCGGCCCAACTCGTCCAGCGGGATCGGTTCCAGGCCCGTGACGCGCCGGGACTGGTCGTCCCACACCGGGCGGACGCCCATCAGGGCGAGGACCTCCGCGATGTCGTCACCGGCCGTGCGCATCGCGCTGGTGCCCCACACCGACAGGCCCACGGACGGCGGCCACTGCCCGTCGTGGTCGGCGCGGTAGCGCTCCAGCAGGGACTCCGCCATGGCGTGCCCGGTCTCCCAGGCCAGCTTGGACGGCACCGCCTTGGGGTCCACGGAGTAGAAGTTGCGGCCGGTCGGCAGCACGTTCACCAGGCCGCGCAGCGGGGACCCGCTCGGCCCGGCCGGGACGTACCCGCCGTTGAGCGCGTGCAGCGTGTTGGCCATCTCGTCGGTGGTGCGCGCCAACCGCGGCACGACCTCCAGCGCGCCGAACTCCAGGATGCGCGCCACGTCCTCGTTGTCGGTCAACGTCCGCGCGACGGCCGGGTCCCAGTCGGCGTCCTCCATCGCCTGCACCAGCGCGCGGGCCTCGGCCTCGACGGCGTCCACCGAGGTGCGGGTGGAGTCCTTGAGACCCAGGGCCTCGCGCAGGCCGGGGAGGGCGGCGACCTGACCGGCCCACATCTGCTTGGCCTGCAGGATCGCGAGCACCAGGTTGACCCGGGTCTCGCCGGTCGGCGGCTCGCCCAGCACGTGCAGGCCGTCGCGGATCTGGACGTCCTTGACCTCGCACAGCCAGCCGTCCACGTGGAGGATCAGCTCGTCGAACTCGGCGTCGTGCGGCCGGTCCTCGATGCCCAGGTCGTGGTCGAGCTTCGCGGCCTGGATCAGCGTCCAGATCTGGGCGCGGATGGCGGGCAGCTTCGCCGGGTCCATCGCGGCGATGTTGCCGTGCTCGTCCAGCAGCTGCTCCAGCCGGGCGATGTCGCCGTAGCTGTCGGCGCGGGCCATCGGCGGGACCAGGTGGTCGACCAGGGTGGCGTGCACGCGGCGCTTGGCCTGGGTGCCCTCGCCCGGGTCGTTGACCAGGAACGGGTAGACCAGCGGCAGGTCGCCCAGCGCGGCGTCCGGGCCGCAGCCGGCGGACAGGCCGACCGCCTTGCCGGGCAGCCACTCCAGGTTGCCGTGCTTGCCGACGTGCACGACGGCGTCCGCGCCGAACTCCGACTCCAGCCACCGGTACGCGCCCAGGTAGTGGTGGCTCGGCGGCAGGTCCGGGTCGTGGTAGATGGCGATCGGGTTCTCGCCGAAGCCGCGCGGCGGCTGGACCATGACCACGACGTTGCCCGACCGCAGGGCGGCCAGCACGATCTCGCCGTCCTGGTCCCGGGACCGGTCCACGAACAGCTCGCCGGGCGCCGCGCCCCAGTGCTGTTCGATCTCCTGCCGGGTGTCCTCCGGGAGGGTGGCGAACCACTCGCGGTAGGCGGAGGCCTTGATGCGCACCGGGTTGCCCTGGAGCTGCTCCTCGGTGAGCCAGTCCGCGTCCTGACCGCCGGCGGCGATGAGGGCGTGGATCAGGGCGTCGCCGTCGAGGTCGTCGACGCCGGGCAGGTCGTCGCCGATGTCGTAGCCGTTGTCGCGCAACGCCTTGAGCAGCCGCACGACGCTGGCCGGGGTGTCCAGGCCGACCGCGTTGCCGATGCGGGAGTGCTTGGTCGGGTAGGCCGCCAGCATGACGACGATCTTCTTGTCGGCGTTGGGGATGTGCCGCAGCCTGCCGTGCCGCACGGCGATGCCCGCCACGCGCAGCGCGCGCTCGGGGTCGGCCACGTAGACGGTCAGGCCGTCCTCGTCGATCTCCTTGAAGGAGAAGGGGACGGTGATGATCCGGCCGTCGAACTCGGGGATGGCGACCTGCGTGGCGGTGTCCAAAGGGGACAGCCCGTCGTCGTTCTCGTCCCACGCGGCGCGACTGGAGGTCAGGCACAGGCCTTGCAGGATCGGGATGTCCAGCGCCGCCAGCGCGCCCACGTCCCACGCGTCGTCGTCGCCACCGGCGGAGGCGGTGGCGGGCTTGGTGCCGCCGGCCGCGAGCACGGTCACCACCAGCGCGTCGGCCTTGCCGAGTTCGGCGAGCAGCTCGGGCTCGGCGGTGCGCAGGGACGCGCAGTAGATCGGCAGCGCCCGGCCGCCCTTGGCCTCGATCGCGTCGCACAGGACGTGCACGAACGCGGTGTTCCCGGCCACGTGGTGCGCCCGGTAGTACAACACCGCCACCACCGGACGCCGATCCCCGCTGTCGGACTCCGCCGAATTGTCGGACCCCGACGGAACCGCCGAATTGTCAGACCCCGGTGGGACAATCGAAGCGGGGGCCGCAGGCCGCTCCAGCACGCCCCAGGAGGGCGCGGCGACGGGCGGGGTGAAGCCGTAGCCGGTCAGCAGGACCGTGTCACTCAGGAACTTGAACAGCTCGGCCAGGTTCGCCGGACCGCCGTGCGCCAGGTACGCGTGCGCCTCCGCGCACACCCCACCGGGCACGGTGGACAGCTCCATCAGCGGCGCGTCCGGGTTCTGCTCACCGCCGAGCACCACGACCGGGCGCGGGCCGGCCAGCAGCCAGTCCAGGCCCTCCTCCCACATCCGGCGACCGCCGAGGATGCGCACGACCACCAGGTCCACGCCCTCGACCAGGGCGGGCAGGTCGTCCACGGTGAGCCGGGCGGGGTTGCCCAGCCGGTAGTCCGCGCCGCTCGCGCGAGCGGACAGCAGGTCGGTGTCGGAGGTCGACAGCAGCAGGATCACGTGCGGGCTCCATCCCTCGGGGGTCCTCGCCCCAGGTCGTAGGGGACGGCGGGCGGAGTTCCTGACTCCCGGGCTCGCACCCGGTCACAGTGGCGGGACCGCGCCGGACTCGCACCGGCTTCCTCCTGTTGCTTCGCCGTTCGGGGACAACCCTAACGGGCGTTAGCATCCAGCCCATGCCCCAGGAGCGTGAACGACCCGACGCGTGCCCCGGCGCCGTCGACGTGCACCAGGCGGCCGACGGCGGTCTGGCGCGCGTCCGGGTGCCCGGCGGGACCCTGTCGGCGGCTCAGTTCGACGCCCTGCGCGGGGCCGCGCTGGAGCTGGGCGACGGGTCGCTGGAACTGACCTCGCGGGCGAACGTGCAGATCAGGGGCTTGCGACCGGGTGCCGAACACGTCCTGGGAGCGCTCCTGGCCGACATCGGCCTCCTGCCCTCGCGGACCCACGAGCGGATGCGCAACATCATCGCCGCGCCGCTGGAGGACAACCAGGGGTTGGTCGACGAGATCGACCGCGCGCTGTGCGCGGTGCCGGAGCTGGCCGACCTGCCGGGGCGGTTCCTGGTCACGGTGGGTGCAGGCGTGAGCGGGCTGGGCGGTGACATCGGCCTGGTGGGTGACGCGTTGTTCCTGGCCGGAACCGATTCCGGGCTGCGCGTGACCGATCCAGTGGCGGCCGTGGTGGCGGCTTCCCGGCTGTTCCGGGAGATCCGCGGCAGCGCCTGGCGGCTGTCCGAAGTGGACTCCGGTGTGCGGAAGATCACGGACGCCCTGGGCGAGCCGGTCGCCGAAAGGCTTGTCCCGACTGTGACTCCGGTCGCACCCGGGGTGCACGGCGACGTCGTCGTGGCGGGTGTGCCGCTGGGTCGGTTGGACGCGCGGCTGCCGGCCGGCGTGCCGGTGCGGATCACGCCCTGGCGCAGCCTGGTGGTGCCGGTCGGGACGGACACCACGGGGCTGTTCACCTCGCCGGACTCGCCGTGGCACGGGGTGAGCGCGTGCACCGGGCGGCCGGGGTGCGCGAAGTCGCTGTCGGACGTGCGGGCGGACGTCACGGCGTGGATCGGCACGCCGCACGCGGGCCGGGTGCACTGGTCGGGCTGCGCGCGGCGGTGCGGACGGCCGGCGGGGGACGTGGTGGAGTACGTCGCGACCGGCGACGGGTACGAGGAGATCAGGTGACCAGCTACATCAAGGACGGCGCGGAGATCTACCGCCAGTCGTTCGCGACCATCCGCGCCGAGGCGGACCTGGCCGGGCTGCCGGCGGACGTGGCGCGGGTCGCGGTGCGGATGATCCACGCCTGCGGCATGGTCGACCTGGTCGGGGACATCGCCTACTCCCCCGGTGTGGTGGCTGCCGCGCGGGCGGCGCTGTTGGCGGGCGCGCCGATCCTGTGCGACGCGCAGATGGTGGCGGCGGGCGTGACGCGCAAGCGGTTGCCCACGGACAACGAGGTGCTGTGCACGTTGTCCGACCCGCGGGTGCCGGAGTTGGCCGCGAAGATGGGCAACACGCGCAGCGCGGCGGCGCTGGAGCTGTGGGGTGAGCGCCTGGAGGGCGCGGTGGTGGCCATCGGCAACGCGCCGACGGCGTTGTTCCACCTGCTGGACATGGTGGCCGCGGGCGCGCCGAGGCCCGCCGCCGTGCTGGGCGTGCCGGTCGGGTTCATCGGCGCGGCGGAGTCGAAGGACGCGTTGGCGGCCAACGACCTTGGCCTGGAGTACCTGGTCGTGCGCGGGCGTCGGGGCGGCAGCGCCATGACCGCGGCGGCCGTCAACGCGATCGCGAGCGAGGAAGAATGACGGGCAGGCTGTACGGGGTCGGAGTGGGGCCGGGCGACCCGGAGCTGGTGACCGTCAAGGCGGCGCGGCTGATCGGCGAGGCCGACGTGGTGGTGTTCCACAGCGCGCGGCACGGCCGCAGCGTGGCCCGGAACATCGCCGCCCGCTACCTGCGCGAGGGTCAGATCGAGGAGCAGCTGGTGTACCCGGTCACGACCGAGGACACCGACGACTACCAGGGCGAGATCGACGCGTTCTACGAGGAGTGCGCGGCGCGGTTGGCGGCGCACCTGGACGCGGGGCGGACCGTTGTGGTGCTGGCGGCGGGCGACCCGTTCTTCTACGGCTCGTACATGCACCTGCACAAGCGGTTGGCGCACCGGTACCCGGCGGAGGTCGTGCCCGGGGTGACGTCGGTGTCGGCCGGGGCGGCGGTGATCGGGAAGCCGTTGGTGGAGCGGGACGAGGTGCTGACCGTGCTGCCGGGGACGCTGCCCGCGGACGCGTTGGCGGCGCACCTGGCGACCGGCGACCCGGTGGCGATCATGAAGCTGGGGCGGACGTTCCCGCGGGTGCGGGAGGCGTTGGAGCGGTCGGGGCGGCTGGCCGAGGCCTGGTACGTCGAACGGGCGACGACCGGCAAGCAGCGCACCGCGCCACTGTCCGAAGTGGACGCGGACGGGGTGCCGTACTTCTCGCTGGCCCTCCTGCCGAGCAAAGCCCCCGCACCGGCCGACCATGCCGAGAGCAGCGCCGCTGCGGACGGCTCGGCGGCGGACGGCTCGGCGGCGGACGGCGGCTCCGCGGCGGACGGCTCGGCGGCCGGCGGCTCGGCGGGCGGCGGCTCGGCGGGCGGCGGCTCGGTGCGGGGCGAGGTGGTCGTGGTGGGTTTGGGGCCGGCGGGCCCCGAGTGGCTCACCCCCGAAGCGCGTCAGGCCCTCGCGTCGGCCGATGACCTGGTCGGGTACGTCACCTACCTCAACCGCGTGTCCGCCGGCCCCCGCCAGCGCAAGCACGCCTCGGACAACAAGGTCGAGTCCGAGCGGGCGGCGTTCGCGTTGGACCTGGCCAAGCGGGGCCGGCGGGTGGCCGTGGTGTCCTCCGGTGACCCCGGGGTGTTCGCGATGGCCAGCGCCGTGCTGGAGGTGGCGGCGGAGGAGCAGTTCGCCGACGTGCCGGTCCGGGTGCTGCCCGGCATGACCGCCGCGCACGCCGTCGCCAGCCGCGCCGGGGCCCCGCTGGGCCACGACTACGCCGTGGTCTCCCTGTCCGACCGCCTCAAGCCGTGGGACGTCATCGCGTCCCGCCTGGCCGCGGCGGCAGCCGCCGACCTGGTGCTGGCGATCTACAACCCGGCCTCGCGCAGCCGCACGTGGCAGGTCGAACGCGCCCGCGACCTGCTGCTGGAGCACCGCTCGCCGGACACGCCGGTCGTGGTGGGCCGCGACGTCGGCGGGCCGGAGGAGGAGGTCCGGGTGGTCCGCCTGGCCGACCTCGACCCGGCCACCGTGGACATGCGGTGCCTGCTGCTGGTCGGCTCGTCGCAGACTCGCGTGTCGGCCCGGGGGACCGTGTTCACCCCGCGCCGCTACCCCGGCTGACCCACTCGACGGCTTCGGCGACCGTCCCGACCACCTCGACCCCGTCGGGCAGGGGCGGTCGCCGGACCACGATGACGGGGATGCCCAGCTCCCGGGCCGCGGTGAGCTTCGCGGCGGTCATCGGGCCGCCGCTGTCCTTGGTCACGAGCACCTCGATGCGGTGTTCCCGCATCAGGGCCACCTCGCCGGCCACGGTGTACGGGCCGCGGTCGAGCAGGACGGTCACGCCGGGAACGGGCGGCTCGGGCGGGTCCACCGTCCGAGCGACCCCGCCGCGGAACGCCGCGAGCCCCTGCCGCCCGGTGGTGATGAACGCCCGGCGCTCCCCCACCGCCGCCGCCGCCTCGGCCAGCGAGTCCACCCGGGTCCAGTCGTCCCCGGCGACCGCCTCCCACCCGGGTCGGCGCAACACCAGCAACGGCACCCCGGCCACCCGGCACGCCTCGGCGGCGTTGGCGGTGATCCCCCCGGCGAACGGGTGCGTGGCGTCCACGACCGCCGACACCCCCTCGGCCCGCAGGTACCCGACCAGCCCGGCCACCCCGCCGAACCCCCCGATCCGCACCTCGCCGACCGGCAACCGGGGCGCGCTCACCCGCCCGGCCAGCGACGACACCACCCGAACGCCGCCCACCAGCGCACCGGCGAGGGCGCGGCCCTCGGCGGTGCCACCCAGCACCAACACCGTTCTCATGGCTGTTGCATCCTGACCCCGTGAACCTGCGCTACGGGTGGACGACCGGGGCCTGCGCCACGGCCGCCACCACCGCCGCCTACACGGCGCTGCTCACCGGCGAGTTCCCCGACCCGGTGGAGATCCTGCTGCCCAAGGGCCAGACCCCGGCCTTCGCGCTGGCCCGGGAGGAACTCGCGGCCGACCACGCGTCCGCCGCCGTCGTGAAGGACGCCGGCGACGACCCGGACGTCACCCACGGCGCGCTCATCCGCTCGACGGTCCGCCACGGCGCGCCCGGCACGGGCGTCACGTTCGAGGCCGGGCCGGGCGTCGGCACGGTCACCAAGCCCGGCCTGCCGCTGCCGGTCGGCGAGCCGGCCATCAACCCCGTGCCCCGGCAGATGATGCGCGAGCACGTCGAACGCGTCGCCCGCGCGCACGGCGGCACCGGGGACGTCGTGGTGGAGATCTCCGTCGAGCACGGCGAGGAGCTGGCCAAGAAGACCTGGAACCCGCGCCTGGGCATCCTCGGCGGGCTGTCCATCCTGGGCACCACGGGCATCGTCGTGCCGTACTCGTGCTCGGCGTGGATCGACAGCATCCGGCGCGGCATCGACGTGGCCCGCGCCGCCGGGTACACCCACGTCGCCGGGTGCACCGGCAGCACGTCGGAGAAGGTCGCCGCCGCCGTGCACGGGCTGCCCGAGGACGCCCTGCTCGACATGGGCGACTTCGCGGGCGCGGTGCTGAAGTACCTCAAGCGCCACCCCGTGCCGCGGCTGACCATCGCGGGCGGCATCGGCAAGCTGTCCAAGCTCGCGGACGGCCACCTCGACCTGCACTCGGGCCGTTCGCAGGTCAACCACGACTTCCTGGCGTCCCTCGTCGACGACCCGGACTTGGCCGAGCGGGTCCGCACGGCCAACACCGCCCTGGGCGCGCTGCACCTGTGCCAGGAGGCCGGCGTCCCGTTCGGCGACCTGGTCGCCCAACGGGCCCAGCGCACCGCCGAGGACGTCCTGAAGGGCGCGCCGGTCGCGGTCGACGTGATCGTCATCGACCGCGGGGGCACGATCGTCGGCCGCGCCTAGCTCCGGCATCGGTCCACGGAGTACAGGTGGCTGTCGGTGAAGCCCTCGGCGGCCAGCACGTCCCCGACGATGATCACCGCGGTGCGCTTGATGCCGGCCTCGTGGACCAGCGCGCCGATCGTGGACAGGGTGCCGCGCAGCACGACCTCGTCGTCACGGCTGGCGTAGGCGACGACGGCCGCCGGGCAGTCCGGGCCGTAGGACGGCAGCAGCTCGGCCACCACCTCGTCCACCCGCTGCACGGCCAGGTGCAGCACCAGCGTGGCGCGGGACCGGCCCAGCGTGGCCAGGTCCTCCCCCGGCGGCATGGGCGTGGCCCGCGCGGAAGTCCGGGTCAGGATCACGGTCTGGCCCACGCCCGGCACGGTCAGCTCGCGCTTGAGGGTGGCGGCCGCCGCCGCGAAGGCCGGGACGCCGGGGGTGACGTCGTAGGGGATGCCCAGGGCGTCGAGGCGGCGCATCTGCTCGGCCATCGCCGAGTACACCGACGGGTCGCCGGAGTGCAGGCGCGCCACGTCGTGCCCCGCGGCGTGCGCGGCGGACAGCTCGGCGGTGATCTGGTCCAGGTCGAGGTTCGCGGTGTCCACCAGGCGCGCGTCCGGCGGGCAGTGCGACAGCACCTCGACCGGCACCAACGCCCCCGCGTACAGGCACACGGGGGACGACTCCAGCAGCCGCGCCGCGCGCAGGGTCAGCAGGTCCGCCGCGCCCGGTCCGGCGCCGATGAAGTGGACGGTCACGCGTTCTCCTTCGTCACGGCCCACGTGGTCACGGGCATGTGCGGGCGCCAGCCGGTGAAACCGCCGACGCGGGTGTCCCGGCTGACCGACAGCCGGGTGAGCGAGCCGCCCAGCTCGCCGTGCCAGCGGGCGAGCACGGCCTCGGACTCCACGGTGACGGCGTTGGCCACCAGCCGCCCGCCCGGCCGCAGGGCGTCCCAGCAGCGTTCCACGACACCGGGGGCGGTCAGCCCGCCGCCGATGAACACGGCGTCCGGCGTGGGCAGGTCCAGCGCCTGCGGGCTCGCGCCCACCACGACCCGGACGGCGGGAACGCCCAGGGTCTGCGCGTTGCGGGTGATCCGCGCCGCCCGTTCCGGCGAGCGTTCGACCGCGATGGCCCGGCACGACGGGTGCGTGCGGCACCACTCGACGGCGATGCTGCCCGACCCCGCGCCCACGTCCCACAGCAGCTCGCCGGGGCGCGGTCCGAGCAGCGCCAGCGACACCGCGCGCACCTCGCGCTTGGTCAGCTGCCCGTCGTGCTCGTAGGCGTCGTCGGGCAGGCCGGGGACCAGCGAGTACCCGCCCGGTCCGCACTCGACGGCCAGCACGTGCAGCGGGTCGGCGGCGGCCAGGTCGTGGTGGACGCGCTCGCCCGGCCCGCCCAGCTGCTCCAGCACGGTCAGCCGCGCGTCCCCGGCCACCGCGGCGACCTCCGGCGGCGACCCGCCCAGCACCAGCACGCGCCGCCCGGGGTGCAGGAACGGCACGAGCAGGGACACGGGCTTGCCGACCAGGCTCACCACGTCCACCGCGTCCAGCGCCCACCCCAGCCGGGCGCACGCCAGCGACACCGACGACGGGTGCGGCACCACCCGGACCGCGTCCGCGCCCAGCAGCCGGACCAGGGTGGTGCCGATGCCGTGGAACATCGGGTCGCCGCTGGCCAGCACGCACACCCGGCGGCCGGCGTGGGCGTCGAGCAGCCCCGGCAGCGCGGGCACCAGCGGTGACGGCCAGACCACCCGTTCGAACGCGCCGGGCACCAGGTCGAGCTGGCGGGCGCTGCCCATGACGACCTCGGCGGCGGAGACCTCCTCCCGGGCGGCCGGGGACAGCCCGTCCCAGCCGTCGGCGCCGATGCCCACGACCGTCACCATCACACGGTGCCCAGCACGCGCGTGACGGCGATCTCGATCACGACCCGTTCGGGGTTCGGGCGGGGCCGGCGGTAGCGCTGCGCGTAGCGCTGTTCGGCGTCGGCGACCTCTTCGGGCGACTGCCGGACCACCGCGCGGCCCTCCAACGTCGACCATCGCGCACCGTCCACTTGGCACACCGCGACCCGCGCGCCTTCCGGTCCCGCGGCGAGCACCTGGCGCACCTTGTGCGAGCCGCGCGAGGCGATCACCCGTGCTGTCGCCGATTCCACGTCCAGCGTGACGCCGACCGGCACCACGTGCGGTGTTCCGTCGGACCGCACGGTGGTCAACGTGCACAGGTGGCGCTCGGTCCAGAACGCGCGGAAGTCCTCGCCCTTGCTCGACAACATGGGTGCATCATGCGGCACGAGCACGCTATGGTCGAAAACGTGACGCGTCGATTTAGCCGCCCCCGGCCGGGAGACCCGGCCATCCGGGGCGTGCGCTGACGCGGTCCCGAGGTGGCGGACCGGCCCGGGGGATGTGTCCCTCTCCACCGCCGGCCCACTTCGCAAAGGACTTCCGCGATGCCTCGCGACCTCAGCGACCCCGCCCAGGGGCCGCACGCCATGCAAGTGCTGCTCGACCAGGTCCTCGCCGCCCTCGACGGGCCCGAGGTGCGCCTGATCCGGGAGAACCCGGAGGTGGCGGTCGAGGACAACTACGAGAACCTGGGCTACCCGCCCGACGCCATCACTCGTGACGCTCGTTACACCCGCTACACCACGCCCGGCCGGATGCTGCGCAGCCACACGTCCGCGATGGTCCCGCCGGCTTTGCGGGTGCTGGGCACCCAAGAGTGGGACGACGTCGTGCTGGCGTGCGTGGGGATGGTGTTCCGGCGCGACACCGTCGACCGCGTCCACTCGGGGACGCCGCACCAGCTCGACCTGTGGCGGATCTCCCGGCGCCGGGCGGACCTGGACGAGTTGATCGAGGTCGTGATCGGTGCCGCGCTGCCCGGGATGCGCTACCGGACGGTGCCCGCCGAGCACCCGTACACCACGGCCGGGCGGCAGATCGACGTGCTGGTCGACGGCTCGTGGCTGGAGGTCGGCGAGTGCGGCCTGGCGGCGCGGCACGTGCTGAGCCGGGCGTGGTTGCCGGAAGGGGCCCACGGCCTGGCGATGGGCCTGGGCCTGGACCGGTTGCTCATGCTGCGCAAGGGTGTGCCGGACATCCGCCTGCTGTCGGCGACCGAGCCGCGCGTGGCGTCCCAGATGCTCGACCTGGCCCCGTACCGGCCGGTGTCCAAGCACCCGCCGATCACGCGGGACGTGTCGGTCGCGGTGGCGGCGGAGCAGGACGGGGAGACCATCGGGGACGTCGTGCGGTCGGTGCTGGGCGACCTGGTGGAGGAGGTCGTGGTGCTCGGCGAGACGCCGGTGGCTTCGCTGCCACCGGTGGCCGTGGCGCGGCTGGGTGCGTCGCCGGGGCAGAAGAACGTGTTGCTGCGCCTGGTGTTGCGGCACCTGACCCGGACCTTGACCGACGAGGAGGCCAACGCGGCCCGCGACGCCGTGCACGCCGCGGTCCACGAGGGTGCGGTCAGTGCAGTCGCGCCTTCTCCGGGGTGAAGAAAAAGGGGACGGAGTAGAGGTCGGAGAACCGCTTGGTGGAGCCGAAGCTCTGCGTGGCGAGTTCGTCGTACTTCTTGAGGAACTCCGGGTGGTCCAGCGCCGGCGGGACGTCGTCGGCCTGGGCCAGCGTCCCGGTGAACAGGGTGAGCTCGTGGGCGAGGCCCTCGTCGTTGAGGTGGAACGACGCGCGGGGGTTGGCCTTGATCCGGTCGAGCCGCTTGGCGCTGGGCTGGGAGTAGAACAGCACCCGGTCCTCATGCCACAGGAACCACACGGGTGCGGGCTGCGGCGTGCCGGTGCGGTCGACCGAGGTGATCCACCCGATCATGCGCTCGGCGAGGTCACGGGCCACCCGGGCGCCCAGTTCGGTAGACGGGTCGGGTAACAGGCTCATCGTTCGCTCCAGTGGTTCGTGTTGATCATCACTGCGAACGCCGGGCGGGGGGCGGCTATTCCGGCTTGCGGTGTTCGTTGAGGTAGTTGTAGATCGTGTAGCGGGTGACGCCGAGCACACCGGCGAGGTGGTCGACGGAGTCGCGGATGAGGAACAGGCCGGCGTCGTCGAGCATCTTGACGACCTGGGACTTGTGCGACTTCTTCATCAGCTCGACGGGCACGCCGACGCTGCCGATGGCCCGTTCGACGAGGACGCGCTGGAGGGTGTCGACGTCGCTCGGGAAGGTCTCGACCGGGGGTTTCGGGCTGCCGGTGTCGCTGTTGACGCAGAGGCAGCCGATGGCCACGCCGTCGGCGTCGCGGAGGAAGACGGTGGAGGAGCGGATGGGCCTGCCGTCGGGCGCGTAGGTCTCGTAACCGGGGAGGTCGTGCGTGGTGCCGCGGCGGACGAGCCCGAGGAGCAGGTCGGTCATGGGGCCGCCGACTTTCCGGCCGGTGAGGTCGCCGGCTATGGCGACGATGGAGTTGGGCAGCGCGGCGAGGTCGTGGAGGACCACTTCGGTGCCGGGGCCGAGGGCGGTGGCGAGGTTGTGGACGGTGGGGATGAGGGCGGTGAGGATGTCGGGCGCGACCCCGGGGCCGGCCGCGACTCCGGGGCCGTGCGCGGCGACCCCGGGTGGGCCGGCGGCTGCGCTCGACGCGGCGGCCTCGGCGGCTTGGGCGGCGGCCGGCGCGGCGCTAGCGGCGGCGGCAGCTTCGTCAGCGGTATGGGCTACTCCGGCGGCGGCCGTGGGTTCGGTGGCGGGCGCGGCGACTTCGCTCGGCGCGGTGGGCTCGGCTGGCGCTGGCGCGGTGGGCTCGGTGGCGAGTGGCGCAGTCCCGAGGGGAGCCGGTGCGGCGGTCGTGGCGGGGTGTTCTGCCTTGGTTGGGTGGGCTGGGTGTGGCCTCCGGCCCCCGGTTCCATTTTCCCACGTGGGTACGACAATGTGCGTTCGAGCGGGGGCTCGGAGCGTTGACAGGGCCGCTGCCAAGCGCTCGGCGGTTTCCGGGGTGGTTGAGGCGTGCGGAGATAGGCGGATGTGTTCTGGGCGGATTGTGGCTGTTATGCCCTCTCGGGTCAGGGCCTCGCCTACCAGCGTTGTGGGGGTGTCGCCCAGGGTGAAGGCCACGATTCCCGACGCTTGGGGGCGGTGCGAGACGATGTGGCCGCCTGATTGCTCGATCACGTCCGCTAGGGTGTTGGATTGTTGAACGATTCTTTTGTTGAGTTCGGGGATTGTTGCCAACTCCGCCAATTCCAGAGCCGTTGCCAGAGCGCCTGCCGTGATGGGGCTCAGGTTGGTGATCGACCAGGCAGCAGCGCCGTCTGCCCTGGGGTGGAGGGTATTGTTGAACAATCCGGCGTCTTCCGCGCCCGTCCAGCCCGACATGACCGGCGTCAGACAGTCCAGGGCGCGGTCGGACAGGACCATGAATCCGGTGGACCAGCCTGCTCGCAGCCACTTCTGGCCACCCACCACCAACACGTCCGCGACCGACCACGGCTCATCCACCACGCCGAAGCCCTGGATGCCGTCGACGATCAGCAACCGGTCGCCCAGAACCTCCCGGAGCGCGGCCAAGTCGGCTCGGTAGCCGGTTCGGAAGTCCACCGCGCTGACCGAAAGCGCCGTGGTGGTCGCGGTGACATGAGCGCGGACCGAAGCCGGGGTCACCGGCGAAGCGGGGAGCCAGTGGACCTCCGCCCCACCCGCCCGGGCCCACGGGTAGGTGTTGGCCGGGAACTCGGCCGGCGACACCAGGACCTCGCCCTCCAACGCCAGCGCCACCTGGAACAGACCCGTGCTGGTGTTCGGCGACAACACGACGTGCTCGGTGTCCACCCCGCACAACCGCGCCACCGCCGCCTTCGCCCGCACCTCCTCCCGCATCAACTCGTCCACAGTGGACGGCCCCGCCCCCATCGACCGCTCCAGCAACCGCGTGGACTCCTCCACCACGGCGTGCGAAGGCGGCCCGAACCGGGCGAAGTCCAGGTACCCCTCCGGCTCCTGGAACTGGACCAGATAGGACGACGGGATGCGCATGATCAGAGCACCTTCGCGAGGAACTGCCTTGTCCGTGTCTCCCGCGGATTGTCCAGCACCTCCCCCGGCGGCCCCGACTCGACCACCGTCCCGTCCACCATGAACACCACCTCGTCCGCCACCTGCCGCGCGAACCCGATCTCGTGCGTCACGACCACCATCGTCATCCCCTCCCGCGCCAGGTCCGCCACCACGTCCAGCACCTCGCCCACCAGCTCCGGGTCCAGCGCCGACGTCGGCTCGTCGAACAGCATCAACGACGGCCGCATCGCCAACGCCCGCGCGATCGCCACCCGCTGCTGCTGCCCGCCCGACAACTGGTGCGGGTACGCCCCCGCCCGATCGGCCAGACCGACCCGCGCCAACAACGCCGACGCCGCCTCGACCGCCTCCCGCCGCGGCACCCCCAGCACGTGCACCGGACCCTCCGCGACGTTCTCCACCGCCGTCCGGTGCGGGAACAGGTTGAAGCGCTGGAAGACCATCCCGATCCCCCGCCGCTGCCGCGCCACGTCCCGCTCCCGCAGTTCGTACAGCCGCCCACCCCGCTCGCGGAACCCCACCGGCTGCCCGTCCACCCAGATCCGCCCGGCGTCGATGGTCTCCAGGTGGTTGACGCACCGCAGGAACGTCGACTTCCCCGCCCCCGACGGCCCCACCAGGCACACGACCTGTCCCTGCGCGACCGTCAGGTCCACCCCGCGCAACACCTCGACCGACCCGTACGACTTCCGCACCCCGACCGCGCGCACCACGCTCACGCCGCGACCCCCTTGCCGTAGAAGCGTTCCAGGAAGTGCTGCCCCACCGACGCCACGCTCACCACGACCATGTACCAGGCCGCGGCGGCGAGCAGCGTCTCCATGATCTGCAGGTTGCGCGACGCGATGTTGTTCGCCGCGTGCACCAGCTCCAGGAACCCGATCACCGACGCCATCGACGTGCCCTTGAGCATGTTGATGAAGTTGTTGCCGGTCGGCGGGATGATCACGCGCATCGCCTGCGGCAGCACGACCCGCCGCAACGCGACGGACGGCGTCATGCCGATCGCCTTGGCCGCCTCGACCTGCCCGTGGTCGACGCTGCCCAGCCCGGCGCGCACGATCTCGGCCATGTAAGCGCTCTCGTTGAGCCCCAGTCCGAGCAGGGCCGCGACGAACGCCGTGACGACCACGTTCGTCTCCACCTCGAACAGCATCGGGACCGAGATGCGCTCGAACACCAGCGCCAGGTTGAACCACAACAGGATCTGCAACAGCACCGGCAACCCGCGGAACAACCACACGTACCCCGCCGCGAACCACCGCGCCACGGGGTTCGCCGACCGCCGCAGCAACGCGATCCCGACCCCGAGCACGACCGCCCCGGCCTGCGCGCACACCGCCAGCACGACCGTGTTCCACAAGCCGCGCAACATGATGTCGTGCACGAAGAACCCGGGCACGGCCGCGTAGTCGATCCGCGCGTCGGCGAGGGCGAACCCCAGCGCGACCAGCAACCCCACGATCAGCGCGCCGCCGACCCACCGCCCCCGGTGCCGGAGCGGGACGACGGGCAGGTCGTCATCGGCCATTGACGGTCGCCTTCGCGATGGCGCCCTGCGTGACGCCCCACTTCTCCAGGATGCCGCGGTAGGTGCCGTCGTCGATCAACGCCTGCAACGCCTTCTGGATCGCCGTCGCCAACTCCGGAGTGCCCTTGTCGACCCCGATGCCGTACGGGCCGCCGTTGATCGGGGCCGCGTCGACCACCTCGAAGAACTTGCCCTCGCCCGCGGTCTTCGCCACGTACACGGCGGTGGGCAGGTCGTTGAGGATCGCCGCGACCCGGCCGGTGCGCAACTGGTTCTGGTTCTGCGTGTCGCTGTCGGTGGCGGTCACCTCGATGGACCCGGTCGGGCACGGGTAGGTCTTCGCGTACTGCTCCTGACTGCTGCCCAGGTTCACCGCGACCGCCTTGCCGCACAGGTCCCCCGGGCCCTTGATCCCGTCCGGGTTGCCCTTGCGGACCATGATCGTGATGCCGGACGTGAAGTAGTCGACGAAGTCGATCTTCTGCTGCCGCTCGGCGGTGTCGTTCATCGCGGCCATGGTGACGTCGATGCGGCCCGCCTGCAGGCTCGTGATCAGCGAGCTGAACGCCATGTCCTGGTGCTCGGCGCGCAGCCCGAGCTTCGCGGCGACGGCGGTGATCAGGTCCACCTCGGAGCCGATCGGGGTCTTGCCGTCCTCGGCGTAGAAGTTGTTCGGCGGGTTCTGGACGTTCGAGCCGACGCGCAGCTTTCCCGACCGCGCGACCTGCGGCGGGACCAGCGCCGCGAGGGCGTCGTCCTTCGCGACCTGCGGTTCCTCGGTCGGTGGGGTCGCTTCGGTGGGTGCGGGGGCGCACGCGGTGAGGGCGACGAGGGCGAGAGCGGCGATCCAGCGGGGCACGGCCACCTCCTGGGGCTTCGAGTGCCCAGGAAGTTACAACTGATTGTTGAAGGCGTCCACAAACCGTTGAAGGGAATCGTGGGGTTCCCGCGCGCGTTGTCCCGGGTAACCCGGGGCGAAACCCCAGTCGAGGCGAGGAGCACCCATGGCGACGGTGGAGCTGACCACGGAGAACTTCGACGAGGTGGTCGGCGGATCCGACCTGGTCCTGGTGGACTTCTGGGCGGACTGGTGCGGCCCGTGCAAGCAGTTCGCGCCGGTGTTCGAGCGGTCGGCGGAGAAGCACCAGGACATCGTGTTCGGCAAGGTGGACACCGAGGCCCAGCAGCAGCTGGCGGCGGCCTTCCAGATCCGGTCGATCCCGACCCTGATGATCGTGCGCGACGGCGTCGTGCTCTACGCGCAGCCGGGCGCGCTGCCCGAGTCCGCGCTGGAGGACCTCATCGACCAGGCGCGCAAGGTGGACATGGAAGAGGTCCACAAGCAGGTCGCCGAGCAGCAGGCCTGATCAGCGCGGCCTGACACGACCCGCGGCCAGCGGTCGGCGGTGTGACGCGCGGCCGGCGGCGCGGCCCGGGCCGCAGCAGCTTGACGCGGGCCGCAGCGGCCTGACGCGGCCTCCGGCCCCCGGTGTCGATCGTCCCACGAGGGACCGACAAAACCGGGGGTCGGGGGCCGTTCGTCGTGCTCGGGGCGTGCGGGGCGGCTAGGGCAGGGTCGGGGGCAGGGCGAACAGCTCGAAGTGCTCCGGGCCGATGAACGACGTCAGCTCGGCGATCTTGTCGTCGCGCAGGGCCAGGACGGTGATCGACCACGCCGTGTGGACCTCCTCGCCGTCGCGGCGCAGGTAGCAGGCCACCGCCGGGTGGGTGTTCGCGCTGGTCACGACGTGTCGCCACGCCCCGCACCGGAGCGGTGTGGCGCGGGCGAAGGCCATGACCGGGTCGCGGCCCCGGTACCAGGCCGGCAGCGGCGGCATGGACCACGTCACGTCCTCGGTCAGCAGCGCCACCAGGGCGTCGGCGTCCCCGCGTTCCAGGGCGGCGGCGTAGTCGGTGGCGATCGCGCGGACCCGGGCGTCTTCCAGCTTGCTCAACGCGGGCTGCCCGGCCGGGGTGCCGGCCTTGGCGGCCAGGACCCGCCGCGCTCGGGCCAGGGCCGAGTTCACGCTGGTGGTGGACGTCTTCATCACGTCGGCGATCTCGGCGACGCTGAACCCGAGCACCTCGAACAGCAGCAGGGCCGCGCGCTGGTTGCCGGGCAGGTGCTGCAACGCCGCGACGAACGCCAGTTCCACCGCCTCCCGCTGCTCGTACCGGGCATCCGGGTACGGGCCGAGCCACGCCACGTCGGTGCGCGGCGCCCGGTCCTCGACCACCGTGCTCGCCGGCCCGAGGTCCACCGGCAGCGCGCGCCTGCCCCGGCGCTCGACGGCGTCCAGGCAGGCGTTGGTGGAGATCGCGTACAGCCAGCTGCGCACGGACGACCGCCCCTCGAACCGCCCGAACCCGCGCCACGCCCGCAGCAGGGCCTCCTGCACGGCGTCGTCGGCGTCGTGGGCGGACCCCAGCATGCGGTAGCAGTGGGCGTGGACCTCCCGCTTCAGCGGCTCCACCAGGCGCGTGAACGCCTCGTGGTCACCCCGCCGGGCCAGGTCCACGTCGGACTCGCGAACAGGAACTTCGCTCACGAGCGACGATTCTGCCCCGCACCGGCGGTCTACCACCTCCGAACGGACTTTCCCGGACCGGAGGAACCCATGAACCACGTCGTTGACAAGCTCCGCGTCGAAGGCGCCACCCTCCACTACGAACTGCGCGGCGCGGGCCCGCTGGTCGTGCTGGTCGGCGCGCCCATGGACGCGCGGGCGTTCGAGGCGGCGGCCGACCTGCTCGCCGCCGACCACACCGTGCTCACCACCGACCCGCGCGGCATCCTGCGCAGCACGGTGGACGACCGGGGCCTCGACTCCACCCCCGAGCTGCGCGCCGACGACCTGCGCCGGCTCGTCGAGCACGTCGGCGTCGGCCCGGCGGCGGTGTTCGGGTCCAGCGGCGGGGCGGTCAGCGCGCTGGCGCTCGCGCAGCGCCACCCGGCCGCCGCGCACACCGTGATCGCGCACGAGCCGCCGCTGGACCAGCTCCTGGACGACCGCGAGGAGCTGCGGGTCAAGACCGAGGACATCGTGGCCACCCACCTGGCGGGCGACGTGCTCGGCGCGTGGAAGAAGTTCCTCGCGGTGGCGAACATCCACCTGCCCGACGAGGTGGTCGAGCACATGGCCGCCGCCCAGGACGACCCGCAGGCCGCCGCCGACGCCTGGTACCAGCACGCCCGGATGCTCCTGCCGACGACCCTGTGGGAGCCCGACCTCGACGTGCTGCGCGCGTCGCCGACCCGGGTGCTGGTCGGGCTCGGGGAGGACTCGGCGGGCCAGCTGTGCGACCGGACGTCCCGGGCGCTGGCCGCCGCGCTGGGCGTCGAGCCGACGATGTTCCCCGGCGGGCACATCGCGTTCGCCGAAGACCCCGCGCCGTTCGTGGAGCGCCTGCGCCCGCTGTTGTGAACCACTCGTGCGTACACAACGGGTGATGTGGGTAGTCATGGGCCGATGAGAGGAGACGGCCCATGAACCACGTCGCCAGCGACCGCGACCCGTCCACCGCCGAGCTGGTCAGCCGGCTGTCCGAGCAGGTCAGCAGGCTGGCCCGGGACGAGATCAGGCTCGCCGTCGCGGAGGTGAAGGACAAGGGGAAGCACGTCGGTGTCGGCGCGGGGCTCCTCGGCGGGGCCGGCGTGCTGGCCTGGTTCGGTGTGATGGCGCTGATCGCCGGGCTGGTCCTGGTGCTGGCCCTGGTCATGCCCGCGTGGGGCGCGGCGTTCGTCGTCGCCGCCCTGGTGTTCGCGGTGGCCGGGGTGCTCGCGCTGGTCGGCCGCCGCCGGATCGACCGGGGCACGCCGCCGATCCCGGAGCAGGCCGCCGAAAGCGTCAAGCGGGACATCTCCCAGGTGAAGGCGAGGGCGCACCGATGAGCAAGGACAACCCGCAGGACCCCGCCGAGTTGCGCGCCGACATCGAGCGGACGCGCGGCGATCTCGGCGACACCGTCGAAGCGCTGGTGCACAAGGCGGACGTGCCCGCGCGGGTCAAGGAGTCCGCGCACGAGAAGGTCGAACTGGTGAAGGACACCGCACAGCACGGCGCGGACCGGGTGAAGGAGACCGCGCAGCACGGTGCGGCGCAGGTCAAGGACACCGCCGTGCTGGTGAAGGAACAGGCCGCCGCGGTCGCCGAACGCGTCAACACCGTGGCCGCCGTGGCCGCGGAGAAGGCGCAGGAGGCGGCGTCGAAGGTGACCGTGCAGGCGTCGCAGGCGACCGACAAGGCCGTGCAGGCGCTGCCGCAGCCGGTCGCCGAGCAGGTCCGCCGCCACCCGGCCGCGCTGGCCCTGGGGGCCGCGGCGGCGCTGCTGGTGCTGTGGCGGCTGGTGAGGGGCAGGTCATGAACAAACTGCTGTACCGACCGCTGGGCATGCTGTTCAGCGTCCTGGGCGGCCTGGCGGCCTCGCGGCTGTTCGCCCAGGTGTGGAAGCTGATCAGCGGCGACAAGGTCGCGCCGACCGCCACCCAGAAGGACCGCGGGTGGGGCGAGGTGCTGCTGGCGGCCACCGTCCAGGGCGCGATCTTCGGCCTGGTCAAGGCGGCCATCGACCGCGGCGGCGCGACCGGCTACGACAAGCTGACCGGCGAGTGGCCCGGCGACACGCGCGACGTGGACAAGTAGGCCGCACGACGAAGCGCTGACCCGCGTGCCCGTTCGCGCTGCTCGCACCGCGACCGGGCACGCGGGTCACTTCGCGGTCAGAACCTGGGCGTGCGCTTTTCCAGGAACGCCGCCACGCCCTCCGCGTACTCGGCGCTGTGCACGGCCTCGTCGTAGAGCGCCCGCACCGCCGCGTCCTCCTCGACCTGGCCCTCGGTGACCCGGTTGACGATCTGCTTCGCGCCCCGCACGCTGACCTGCGCGCGCGACGCGATGACCTCCGACAGCTCCTTCACGCGGGCGTCGAGGTCCTCGTGGACCTCGTTGACCAACCCGATGCGCAGCGCCGTCGCCGCGTCGATCAGTTCGCCGCTGAACAGGATCTGCTTCGCCCACGCCGGCCCCACCACGTCGACCAGCTGCTTGGTGGACGTGAAGTTGTAGACGATCCCCAGCTTCGCGGGCGTGATGCCGAACCGCGCGCCCGACGACGCGATCCGCAGGTCGCACGCCAGCGCGATCTCGCACCCGCCGCCCACGCAGAACCCGTTCACCGCCGCGATCGTCGGCTTGCCCAACGACGCGATGGCCCGCTCGCCGTTGTGCACGGCCTCGCTGTACCGGGCCGCGCCCTCGGCGCCCGCGCGCAGGGTCGAGAACTCGCTGATGTCGGCCCCGGCCGAGAAGTGCTCGCCGCCCCGCACGACCAGGACCCGCACCTCCGGGGCCGCCGCCACCTCCGCCACCAGGCCCGGGAGCGCCGACCACATCTCGAAGCTCATGGCGTTGCGCTTGGCGGGGCGGTCGATGGTGAGCGTCGCGACCGGCCCGGACGTGTCCAACCTCAGCGTCATTACCGGAGGGTAAGGCCGGAGGCGGGAACCAGCGCCGTGACCGCTCTCACGCCGAGCGCCGAGCGCCGGCCAGCGGTCGAGTCAACCCGCCGGCTGAGTCAGCCCGCCAGCCACCAGAACGTCAGTCCGCCCACCACGAGCCCCATCGCGACGCCGCCGACCACCTGGGCCACCGTGTGGTCCCGCAACGCCACCCGCGACCACGCCACCAGGGCCACCGCCGGCGAGAACACCAGGGTCCACCACCCGAACGTCACCACCAGCACGGCCAGCGCCCCCGCCGCCACGGCCGCGTGCACCGAGATCTTCCACCCCCGCCCGCCGGGCACCGGCCACAGGAACGTCACCCCGATGCTCACCAGCAGGCTCAGGAACATCGACACCGACAACGCCAGCATCAGGTGCGGCGCGTCGCCCATGACCAGCAGGAAGATGCCCGCGCCCAAGGACAACGCACACGTGAACAGCGGCACCAGGCGGCCCTCGCGGTTGGTCACGTGGTGGCCCTGCCACCGGCCGCGCCGCGCGCCCCGCACCACCACGGCCATCGGGATCACCGACCCGAAGACGCCCACGACCGTCCCCCACACCACCGTCGCCACCGGGTCACCGGTCGCGTGCCACGCCACCAACAGCGGCAGGCTCAGCACCAGCACCCACGGCGCCAGCACCTCCGTCACCACACGGGCCAGTAAAGGTGGCGTGGAAATGGCCATGCAGCGCAGCGTAAAGCTCGGTGGCCGCGCGCGACGGCAAGATCGCCCACGACCACCGAGCCGTGTGACTAGGAGCGGTACGCGTTGCGGGTGTAGGTCAGGCTGAAGCTGCCCCGGTTGGCGAAGTACACCGAGACCAGGTAGGCGGGGTCGTTGGCGAGCGCGCCGCGCTGGAGGTCGCTGCCGTCGTTGCCGTCGTCCCAGCCCCACGCCGTGTTCGCGGCGTTGTCCTTGCCGTTGTCGCCGCGGAACGTGCCCCAGCCCGCGTAGGTGGTGGAGTCGTTGCGCCGGGCCCACAGGCCGCCCGCCGCGAACGTGTCGACCAGGCGGTAGCCCACGGACCGGTCGTTGCCGCCCGACGGCACCTCGCCCGCCGACGACGGCACGTACACGACACCGTCGCCGCCGGGGAACTCCGCGCCGTTCCACGCGTAGAGCCCGTGCCCCTTGGCCTCCTGCCGCGTGGTGGGGCGGCCGTTCTGGAGCAGGAGCGTGCCGTCGACGTTCTCCCGGCCCGAGGTGAACGTGCTGCCGGCGGGCACGTACGAGTAGAAGTCGCTGTGCGCCACCGTCACCACGGCTTCGAGCCTGCCGAACACCGTGCCGTCCTTGCGCACGGTCGCGAGCATGCCCTCCATGTCGTTCTCGTGGGTGTACTGGCCGAACGGGTCCGGGACGTCCTCCCAGTCCCGCGGGTGGTAGAAGCTGTAGACGATGAACCAGTGCGTCGAGGTCTCGACCACCGAGTAGTACGCGGCGCCCGTGAGCCGGGACGGGGTGTCGTCCTGGGACTCCCAGTTGTTCAGCGTGTTCCACTCGCCGTCGAAGTCCACTGTGGACACGTAATCGGCGTCGTGGTCCGACGAGTCGGTGTCCTGGTAGTGGACCGGCGCCCAGTGGAACGCCAGTTCGGCGTCGGTCGCCGCCGACGCGGGGGCGGTGAGCAGCAGTGGGAGCGAGACGGCCGCGAACAGCGCCGCCGCCGCTTTGCGCGCAGGGGACAAGGTGCTCCACCTTCCGTTGACAGGGACGTGGCCCGTCGGCTGAGCCAACGGGCCACGCGGAACCCTGCGGTGAAGCGGCGACCAACGCAAGGCGTTGATCAGGTGAGCGTTACGGGGACACGTAGAAGATCCGCGACCCCTGACCCGACACGGTGCCGTCGGGCGTCCGGCTGGACACGACGACCACCAACTGTCCCTGGGACTGCGGCGTGTGGGTGAACCGCGCCGTGCCGTCCGCGCCGACCGGCGCCACCCGCTCCGCGCCGTACCCGATGCTCCACAGCACTTCGTGCGAGCCGGGCAGGTTCGGTGTCACGACGAACTCGACCGGCTCCCCCACCCGGCCGGTCGCCGGGCCGCCGTCGGGGTACTGCGGGCTGGTCACCGTCGGCGGCAGCGCCTTGACGACGAACCCGTGGTACGCGCTCTCCGTGGTCCAGCCGGCCGCCGACACGCCGACCACCTGGACCCCGCCGTGCCCCGGCGCCCTCGGCGTCCACCGGACGGCGGCCGTGCCGTCCGGCCCCGCCGCGACGGTCTGCTCCCCGCCGCCGGAGAACCGGTAGCGGAAGGCGGCCACCGGGACCCCGGCCGAGGTGAACGTGAAGGCGCCCGCCACGCCCGGACCGCCGGTCTCCGCCCCGCCGGGGTACTGGGCGCTGGTCACGGTCGGCGCGGGCGCGGTGGCGTCGAAGTAGTCCTCGCCCCAGCCCGACCGGACGCCGGCGGCGTTCACGCTCGCCGCGCGGGCGAGGTGGAAGCCGGGCGCGGTCACCGCGTACTCGTAGTGGGCCACGCCGTCCGCTCCGACCGGCACGGTCACCTCGTCCCCGTCGCGGACCTGGAAGACGTAGGCGGTGATCCCGCCGGGCCGGGTGCGGAACGTCCGCGCCTGCACCACGACCCGGTCGCCGACCACCACGGGGTACGGGCCGGAGATCCACACCTCCGGCTCGTACTGCGGGACGTCGATCTCCCAGTCGGTGACGCCGGACTTGAACCCGGACGCGTCCACGGTCCACACCTTGAACGGGTGCTCGCTCTGCCCGGCGTAGAAGGTGAACGTCGCCCGGCCGGTGCCGTCCGCGCCCACCGGCACGGTCTGCTCCGGGCCGTTGTCCAGCGTGTAGACGAACGCCGTCGCGCCCGTCTGGTTCGCGGTGAGCACGACGTCCGCGGGCACGCCCAGCTGGAAGATCGGCATCTGCACGAACGGGGCCGTGGTGCGGATCCAGTACCGGTAGGAGCGCGCCGGGGAGCGGTTGCCCGCCCGGTCCACGCCGGAGACCTCGATCGACACCGGTCCGTCGGTGGCCGGGGTCGTGGTGATCGTCGCCGAACCCCCGGGGCGGTCGGCGGCCACGCGGCCGGAACCCACGGCGTGCCCGGAGTACTCGAACGCGACCACGTCCTCGTCGCCGCCGGCGCCGAAGGTGAAGTCGCCCTGGACGCCCTCGCCGCCGTCACCGGGCGGGCCGGCGTCCTCCCGGTACACCGTGGAGGTCACGGTGGGGGCGTTCGCGGGCGCGGTGAAATCGGCCGTGACCAGGCACGGCGCGGACCACTCGGAGTTGGCGCGCCCGTCCTCGGCGCGCGCGGCGAAGGCGAACTGCCGGCCGTCCCGCACCATGTCCGCCGGGAAGTGGCCGAAGGCGTGCCCGCCACCGGCGTACACGGTCTGCTCGACCCGCTGATCGGGGGCGTCAACCGGCCAGAACGCCAGCCGCGCGTCCACACCACCGGGGTCGGGGTCGGACACGCGGGCGCTCACGGACGGCTGCCGCGACGCCGTGACGATCGGCTCGCCGCACGGCCGCTGGTCCACCCGGAGGTCGGTGGGCGTGCCGGGCGGGGTGTTGAAGGTGACCTCCAGCGCCGGGTCGGTCGCCAGCGACCGGCCGTGCGCGACGTCGCCCTGGTGGTCGCGGTTGATCCGGGCGACGAGCGTCAGCGACGTGCGCCCCTCGGCGACGGCGTCCCGGACGATCCGGTCGAGGTCCCAGACCAGCCACGGGTTCGCGCACGGCGCGCTGCCCGCCGGGTCCGGGGCCTTGACCAGCTCGCGCGGCTGGAACGCCCACGTGATGGTGTCCTGCGGGCGGGTGGTCCACAGTTCGAGGGCGCGCGGGGTGGCGCAGTCGTTCACCGATTTCTCGTAGGCGCTGAGCCGGGCGGTGAACACCGCCGTGCCGCGCAGCCGGGACAGGTCGAAGGTGAAGTAGGACTTGCCGAGGTGCGGTTGGCCGCTGTCGTCGCGCCACGCGCCCACCCGCGCGTCGCCGGTGGTGATGGCGCGGAACGGGGTGCGGGCGTCGGTGGTCAGCCAGCGGGACGGGCGCAGCGAGGTCCAGTTCGGGTCCTGGGCCGCGGCGGCGGTGCCGGGCACCGCCACGAGGCCGCCGATCAGGGCGGCGGTCACCAACCCGACGCGCGCGACGCGCCGGGGTCTGCCGGATGCTCTCATATCCCCCCTCAGGGATGGTCGGTCCCGGGATCCTCCCTTGAGGGGCAAGCGTTTGTCCGGGTTTTCAGGGGGCCGGGAACATCCTCGCCATGCCCGGCGGCGGGGTGAACGGCCGCCAGTCGCCGACCGGTTGGGCCAACCGGTCGGCGACCACCCACCACACGGACGAGTTGTAGCCGTAGCCGAGGTGGCTGCCGGTGACGGCGACGTTCTCCCGGCGCGGTCCCGGTTCCTCGATGCACGTCCGCCACGCCACGATGCCGTCGGACTTGGAGTACACCGACGTGGCGGGCACCGGGATCGGCGGGCGGGTGTGCTCGGGCGGCGGCCGTTCCGCGCCGGCCACGTAGAAGCGGGCCAGCAGCTGGTAGACCGGGTTGACCCGGGTCTGGCGCAGGTCGGTCATCGCGTACGGGCTGCCCAGGGTGACCACCTGGCGCACCAGCTCGGGCGCCTCGCGGGCCAGTTCGCGGGCGAAGATCCCGCCCAGGCTCCACCCGACCAGGCTGACCGGGCCGTCCTCGGCGAGGGTGCGCAGCAGCGACCGCATGCCGGTGACGACGGGGACCGACGGGCCGATGTTGCGGCCCAGGCCCCACCCGTGGACGGCGTAGCCCAGCCCGGCGAGGAACTTGCGCAGCATCCCCGTGGCCCCGTCGGTCGCGCCCAGGCCGGGCAGGACGAGCACGGCGTGCCCGTCACCGCTGGGCGCGGCGCGCAGCAGGGACCGGGTGGCGGCGAACTGCCCGATGTCCACCACGGCCCGGGTCGGTTCGGTGAGGTACCAGAGCAGGTGTGGTGGCGTGCCCGGGTGCTCCGGCGGGATCTCCGGTAGTGCCGACATGGCCCCTCCCCCCGCGCTCGCCGTCGAGCGTTCCCCGGGTTTCCATGATGTTTCTCAAGAACCGGTCGCACCAGTCCCAGATACGTCTCGACACGGTGTCGGGGCGGTTCCACGGGCGGTCCGGGGGCGGTCCGGGGGCGGTCCGGGGGCGGTCCGGGGGCGGTCCGGGGGCGGTCCGGGGGCGGTCCGGGGGCGGTCCGGGGGGCGCGACCGCGGCCGGTCGCGCCCCTCCGGGTCAGCGCAGGCCGAAGGCCCGCACGACGGTCTGCTCGACCGACGCCCCGCGCACGTCCCGGGCCTTGACCCGCAACGAGACGAACCCGGTGCGCGGCGCGTCCAGCAGCACGTGGCCGGCGTGGACCGGAGCCGCCGCCCACGTCACCCCGTCGTCGTAGGAGACCTCCGCGGTCACACCCGACAACGGCCACCGCGGCGCGCCCTCCACCCGCTGCACGACGAACGGCACCCGCAGAGCGCCGCCGGCCGCCCGGTTCGCCAGGTCCACCTCGGGCGTGAACCGCACGGCCAGCAACGGCAACCGGGCCTCGCCGCGCCGCGACGGGAACTCCCACACCGCCCGGACGTCCGTCGAGAACGCGCCCCCGCCGCGCACCCGCGACTCCACGCGGTACCGGGCGGGCTCCGGCACGGCCGCGAACTCCACGATCTCCGCGTCGGTCGCGGTCACCGGGTGCCCGTCCCGGTGCACGGTGGTGTGCCGGGAGGTGTTCCGGTCGTAGACCCGCACCCACTGGCCGCGTGTGTCGGCCAGCAGGGGCACGCGCATCGTCATCGCGTCGCCCGTCCGGTCGACCTGGAGGTACTCGCCGCGCAGGACCGGGCCGAGCACCGCGCGCAGCACGTCGTGCGTGGTGCGCTCGCCCGCGGCCAACTCCACCCGCGGCGCGAGGGAGCCGCCGAGGTCGTGCGCCGACGCCCACCGGCCCGCCGTGTAGTGGACGGGCTGTTCCACCGCGCCGCGGACCGGGCCGCCGTACAGGGTCAGGGCGCTGTCGTCCCAGACCGCTCCGGCGCTGGGGTACACGACCTGCCGCTCCCCCGCCGCGTGCACCCGCGTGCGCACCTCGGCCATGTCGGCCACGCGCACCCGGTGGTCCTGCCACCGGGTGCCCCGGAACGCCGCGAAGTGCTGGCGCGAGCTCGCCGCCAGCCACTTCGCGGTCGCCGGCACCGGACCGCCGCGCACCAGGTCCGCCACCGACGCGTCGGCGAAGGCCAGCGGCAGGGCCGCGCGCTCGATGTCGACGCCCCGCACCGGGCCCGCGTGCACGGCCATCACCGCGCCCGCACGGGCCAGCGACTCCAAGCGCGGCAACAACTCCGCGGCCGGCACCGACAGGACGACGACCTTGCCGCGCACGTCCACCTGGTCCGCGTCGAGCACCGCGTCCGCCCGCACGTCCGGGTCGGCCGGCCACGGCCCGCCCATCACCGGCTGGGCCTCGACCCCCTGCCCGGCGAGGGTGAGCGCGAGCGGCCGTTCGAAGCGCGCTTCCCCGTACACGTAACGGAAGTGCGGCGCCTCGCCCGGACCGATCTCCAGGTGCATCGGGGTGCCCACCTCGCCGTGCGCGACGGCGGTGGCGCCGGACGGCAGGTTCGGCAGCGGCCCGACGCCCATGCCGACGCTCCACGTCCCCCGTTCCGCCACCGGCTGGTCGAACTCGACGGTGAGCGGCCGGGTGGCGCGGACGTCCACGACCACCTCCATGGCGCCCTGAACCGACACCTCGGGGCGTCCGATCAGGAACCGGCCCCGCTGCGCCATGCCGCCGACGACCAGGGCGTAGCGCCCGCGGTCGACGGGGATCGCCTGGTCGGTCGGGGCCAGGCCGTGCTCGCCGGTGTCGAGGTTGGTCAACGCGATCCGGGCCGGCACCGGGCCGCTCTCGTCCACCACCCGGACGGTCAGGTCGTGCACGGGTTGGGGCGTGTGCGCCCAGAGCACGGTCAACACCCGCACCGGGCCGCCCTCGGCCACCAGTCGGCCCGACCGCGCCCCGGGCTGGTCGGCCCGGACCGAGACGGAGGCCGTGGCCGTGCCGTGCGCCGGGACCACGAGGGTGTCCGGGGTGACCGTGCCGAGGTCGGTCCGCAGCCGCAGCACGACCGGCGCGGGGCCGGTGTTGCGGTAGGTGACCGGCTGGGAGGCGGTCGCGCCCGCCGGGAGGTCGCCGAAGCCGACGTTGCCGCGGTCGGCCGTGACGGTCGCGGCGGCGGCGCGGGCGAGGTCGAGCCGGCCCGCGCCCTGCGCGGTGACGGGCGTGTCGGCGGTGGGGTTCGCCGAGCCCATCAGCGCGGCCTTGAGCTGCCCCGCGGGCCAGTCCGGGTGCCGCTGGGCCAGCAGCGCCGCGCCGCCGGCGACGTGCGGGGCGGCCATCGACGTGCCGGAGGACTGGGTGTGCAGGGCGTCCAGCGGCTGGCCCATCGCCGTGCCCGCCGCCCGCGCCGCGACCACGTCCACGCCGGGCGCGGCGAGGTCCGGCTTGGCCGCGCCGCTGAACAGGACCGGCCCGCGCGAGGAGAAGGCCGCCACCGCGCCGGCGTCGTCCACCGCGCCCACCGCCAGCGCCTCCGCCGCCACGGCGGGCGTGGTGACGCTGCGGTCCAGCGGCCCCCGGTTGCCCGCCGCGACGACGAACAGCGTGCCGTGCTGCCGGGTCAGCTCGTCCACGGCCTGCGACAACGGGTCCGTGCCGTCGGTCTCGTACCCGCCGGCGCTGACGTTGACCACGTCGCTGCCCTGCTCGGCCGCCCACCGCAGGCCGGCGATCAGCTGCGACTCCCGGCCGCGCCCGGACCGGTCGAGCACCTTGCCGACCAGCAGCGACGCCTCGGGGGCCACCCCGCGCATCCGCCCGCCCGACGCGGCGCCCGACCCGGCGATCGTCGCGGCGACGTGGGTGCCGTGGCCGTGGTCGTCGGCGGGACCGCCGCTGTCGGTGAAGTCCCGCGCGGCCACCACGCGGCCCGCCAGGTCCGGGTGCGTCGGGTCGTAGCCGGTGTCCAGGACGGCGACCTTGACGCCCCGCCCGGTCAGCCCGGCCGCCCACGCGTGCGGCGCGCCGGTCGCGGGCACGGTCCGGTCGAGCAGGGCCCGCACCGGGCCGTCCAGCCAGATCCGCCCGCCCGAGCGCGCCGACGGCCCGACCAGGTCGCGGAACGCCCGTCCCGAGCGGTCCTTGGGCAGCGTCGCCCCGGCCGCCGGCCCCGGGCCGGACACCACCAGCGGCACGTCGGCGCGCGCCGCGTCGTCGTACCCGGACCGCAGCAGCTCGCTGACGTTGAACAGCCGCCGGTCCAGCCGGCCCGCACCGACCAGCGGCGCGGCGTCGTCGGGGACGACGTGCAGGTCCCCGTGCCGGTCGACGTGGCGGTGGTAGCCGAACGGTTCCGCGCGCGGCGCGGGTTCCACGGCCACCACGTCCCGGCCGGCGACGGCCACCCGGTCGCCGGTGATCAGCGTGACGTGCCGGACGGGCGCGGCCGGTGGCGGTTCGGCGGCGGCCGCGGGCGCCACCACCACGACCAGTCCCAGCAGGACGCCGACGACGACGCCCAATATCCCGATGCGCAAGACGTACCCCCAAGGAGACGGTGTTCCCGAGGGCTATCCGCTCGCGGCGCGGATCGGGTTCTCAGCCCGACGGGTGGCCGTACAGCCCCGGACCCTCCACGCGGACCCCGGCCAGGAACGTCGTCGACGCCGCGTAGGAGGCCTCGACCAGTTCCGCCGTGTGCCCGAAGTCCAGCGGTGTCACCGGTTGCACGGGCGGTCCGGGCAGGTAGAGCACCGGGACGTCCGCCGCCGCCAGCTCCACCTCCAGCACGGCCTGGTTGCGCATCCCCAGCGTGGCCCAGAACAGCAGCGTCTCGGCCAGCGTGCCGGGCACCACCGGCAGGTGGCCGGGGAACGCGCAGTCCAGCACCACCAGGGACTTCGCGCCCATCGCCAGCGCCTGCCGGATGGGGACGTTGGCCAGCACGCCGCCGTCGTAGAGCACGCGGCCCTCGCGGTGGACCGCCGGGTAGATGCCCGGGATCGCGGCGCTGGCCAGCACCGCCGACACCAGGTCGCCCTCGGTGAGGGTCAACGCCGTGCCGGTCACGCAGTCCACCGCCACCGCGCCGAAGGGCAGGGTCAGCTCGGCGAAGTCCGCGACCCCGCCGAGCCCGAACTCCAGCACCTGCGCCAGACCCGTGTTGGGGAACAGGTGCGTCTTGTGCTGGCGCAAGGTCCGCGCCTGGGCGAGCAGGCCGCCGGGGAAGACGCGGGCGCGGGTCATGTGGTGCCAGATCTCGGCCAGCCTGGTGGCGGCGTGGTCCGGGTCCAGGGCGACCAGCGCGCCGTTCACCGAGCCGACGGACGTGCCGACGACCAGGTCGGGCGTGACGCCGTGCTCGGCGAGGGCGCGCAGCATGCCGACCTGGCCCGCGCCGAGACTGCCGCCGCCGCCCAGCACGAACCCGACCGGACCGGGGAGTTCGATCACGCACCGCATCGTCGCACGAACTCCAGGACGCGCTCGGCGGCGTCCAGCCGGTGGTCGGCCTCGGGCCACAGCTCGACCTCGGCGTGCGGGAGCGCCGCCCGCAGCCGCCGCGCGGCCTCCGCCCCGTCGTGCACGACGCTGCGGCCGCCGAAGACCGCGAACGTCGGGGCGGTGACGCGGCGCAGGTCGTCGCCGAACGGGACCTGCGGCGGCAGGTGCGCCCGGAACTCGCGGACGCCCGCGAGCACCAGCCGCACGTCCGGCCGGTCCACGCTCAACCCGCCCGCCCAGCGCAGGAACCACGCCCACGCCCGGTCGCGCCGCGCCAGCACCGCCACGGCCCCGCGCCACACCACGCCGAAGGAGAAGCCGACGGACACGGCGGTCGGGTCCACCAGGCTCACCGACGCGACCCGCTCGGGCGCGTGGATCGCCGCCGCGCACACGTGCCACCCGCCGGTCGAGGCCCCGACCAGGTGCGCCCGCCCCACCCCGAGCCCGGCGACCACCTCCCCCAGCCACCGGCCCCGGTCGCGGGCGTCCCGGACGGGCGCGGTCTGCACGCTCAACCCGGCTTCGCCCAGCGTGTCCACCGTGAACACGGTCCGGTCGCCCAGGTACCGCTTGAGGTCCTCGCCCCACCCGGCGGCCGTGGCCGACAACCCGGGCAGCAGCACCAGCGGCGCGCCCGTCGCCCCGAACCGGTAGACCCGGGTGGTGCCGTACGAGGTCGGCACGTCCAGCTCGGCGTCGGGCTCGGGGCACGCCTCCCACGCCCCGCGGTAGGCGGCCAGGTACCGGTCACGAGCCTGCGAACTGCGGAAATCCCCCGTTTTCATGCGGGGAACGCTACGAATCCGCCGCGCGGCCGTATTGGACGAAAGTAAACTCGCGCCCATGTCGGCCTGGTCGCTCGTCGCACCGCGGCGCGACATCGCCCGCGCCGACCCGCTCGTGTTCGGCCGGCCGGGAGTGCCGGGCGTCCTGTCCTACAGCGCCCACGACACCACCACCGACCCGCAGAGCTGGACGGTCACCCCGTTGGCCGCGGTGACCGTGACCCTCGACCTGATCACGCCGGACCGCGCGGGCCTCCCGCCGTCGCCGATCATCGGCCCGCGCGACCGCCCGCTGACCGCCGTGCAGTCCGGCCGCGCGCTGGGCGTGACCGTCGCGTTGTCGCCGCCGGCCGCCTACGCGCTGCTGGGGCCGCTGCACGAGTTCGCCAACGCCACGGTCGCCCTGACCGACGCGCTGACCACCCACCTGCCCGAACGCCTGGCCGACCTGCGCACGTGGCCGCACCGCTGGACCACCCTGGACCACCGCCTGGCCCGCCGCCTGCGCACCGGCCCACGCCTGGACCCGCGCGTGGCCCACGCCTGGCAGCGCCTCACCGCCACCCGCGGCACGCTGCGCGTCGAGGCGCTGGCGGCGGAACTGGGCTGGACCCGCCAACACCTGGTCCGCCGGTTCCGCCACGACCTGGGCCTGCCCCCGAAGACCACGGCCCGCGTCCTGCGCCTGCACCACGCGGCGAGCCTCCTGCCCACCACCCCACCGGCGGAGGTCGCGGCCCGCTGCGGCTACACCGACCAGTCCCACCTCAACCGCGACTTCCGCACCCTGACCGGCACCACCCCGACCGCCTACGCGCCCTCGGCCGCAATTATGCGGTAAATCGCCGACAAAATTGCCCCGTTCGCCGGAGTCGTGCAGATTGGGCCGCCGATCCCGGTCGAGGAGTCCTCACTTTTCTGCGGTTGCTTCGAGGCAGAACACCGGCCGCTACACTCGCGCAATGAGCGAAACCCGCGTCGGCATCGCTGCCGAAGATGTCGAGCAGTGGTTCGAGCAGGAGAGTGAGACCGAGCCGGGCGAGCGCCTCCATGACGCCGATCAAACCGATCCGGGCAAGAAGTACGCGATCAGCCAGCTCCGAGTCGTCCGGGAGACCAAGGACTACCAACTCGACTACCTGCGCCATGCCCTGCAACCCGGTAAAGAGCTGATCGACACGGCACCCGCCTACCAGCGACGGCTCCGCTGGTCCAACAAGAAGAAGTCGCTGCTCATCGAGTCGTTCCTGCTCAACATCCCGGTGCCGCCCATTTTCCTGTTCGAACGGGATTACAACGAGTACGAGGTGATCGACGGCCGCCAGCGCCTGGAAGCGATCAGCGCCTTCCTCGGCGACGAGTACGCGTTGAGCGGCCTCGAATACTGGCCGGAACTCAACCGCCTGCGCTTCAGCAAGTTGCCCAAGGTGCTCCAGAAGGGCCTCCTGCGCCGGAGCCTGCCTGCCGTCGTGCTGTTGGCGGAAACCAAAGAGACAGCGGAAGACGGCCTCGACGTCCGCCGCGTCCTCTTCGACCGGCTCAACACCGGCGGCACGCGGTTGAACCCGCAGGAACTCCGGAACGCCCTCTACCCGGGCACCTTCAACGCCTTGCTGATCAAACTCGCCCGTTCCGCCGCGTTCACCGAAACCTGGGGAATCCCGCCGCAGGTAGCCGGTGAAGAGCGGGAACCGACCGAGGAGCTGCTGCGCAACCCGCTCTACTCCTCATTGGCCGACGCTGAACTGGTCCTGCGGTTCTTCGCGCTCCGGAATGCCATCGTCACCGGCAAGCAGGGCTCGCTGCGGTCGATCCTCGACAGCTACATGGAAAAGCACGCGATGCTCGACGACAATGAGTCCCAGGCCATGGAAGAGCAGTTCATCACGTGCCTGAGCCGACTTCGTGCGGTGTTCGGCGACATGACGTTCCGGCTCACGTCCAAGCGCCTCAGCCGACCGCTCTACGACGCGCTCATGATCGCCTTGAGTCGAAATCCGGACATCGACATCGAGAACCGGGCGGACAGCATCCGCGCGGCACTCAAGTCCGCCTTGGACGATGAGGCGAAGTACGACGTCCTCGTCGGCCGGGGAAACACGATCAACGCGATCCACGAGCGAGTCGAACTCGCCGACGAGATCCTCCATGCGAGGGGATGACTGAGCGCCCCATGTCCTCCGCAACCTTGGCGCTGGACCAGTTCCACGCAGACCTGCAGCGGGCGAACCACCTGCTGAGACTCATCAAGGAGTTCCGTCGCTTCGCCGGGAGCGACGTGCCCGCTGAGATCCGCGAAGGCACCGTCGCCTGGTCGGAAGCGGCGGACCTCGCCGATGCCGCGCCACACGTCCGCACGGACTTACCGGTGCTGTCGGGATCGATCCTCCTCTACATATGTGGCCGCTTCGAGCACTTCGTCCGGGAACTGGTCGTTGCCTTGGCCGACGACATGGCGGCCAAGGCGTCCACCTACCACGCCCTTCCCGACCGCCTGCGCAACGAACTCCGGGTCAAGACACTCGAGGTCGCGCAGAACCCCAGCCGCTTCGGTTACAGCTCCACCGAGGCCGAGCAGCTGGTGATCGGGCTCGCCGAGAACCTGACGGGCAGCAATGACGTCGAGGGAGTCTCGATCTCCTCTCGTGTGCTGTCGATCACCGAGACCAACATGAACCCCGCCACGCTGGCCGAGGTCCTCCGACGTGTGGACATCACGGACGTCTGGAAGGAACTGGGGAAGCAGTCACGGTTGAAGGCCCACTTGGCCAAGATCGCCGACACCGAGTGCACGAACGAAGCCAAAGCGCGCCTGGAAGCCCTGATGAAGGACCGCAACGGCATTGCCCACCCGACCGGTGCGAACGTGTTCCCCGGACCTGACAAGGTGCTAGAGGCGTCCGAGTTCCTCAAGGTGCTCTCGGGTGTCATCGCGGATCTGGTGGAGGTGCCCCGGCCCTCGGTGAACTCGGGCGGGTGATCACCGCGGCGGGCCCTCGGCGACGCGGGCGCGGATCTTCGTCGCGGGGGACTCCCAGTCCGATTCGATCCACCACGTCGCGCCGGCCTGCGCCCACGCGTCGAGGTCGGCCGGGCTCACGCCCTCCGCCACCACGTCGTAACCCTCCCACGGCAGGCCTTCGGCCTCCCGCAGCGACCGGACCACCGCGACGACCTCCGCCAGTTCCTCCGGGCTCGCCGGGCCCCGCGCCTCCGCGCCGGGCGCGACGACGTTGGGCAGCAACCCGTCCCACCGCGCCGCCCGCCGCAGCGACACCCGGCGCGGGTGCGCGCCCACCACCCACACCGGCACGCGGGGGCGCTGCACGGGCGGCGGCGGGGGGAAGAAGTCGGTCGGGCCGACCGAGTAGCGCTTGCCGGAGAACGAGAACGGCTGCCCGCGCATCAACCCGTCGTACACCGCGAGGCCTTCCTCCAGCAGCAACGCCCGTTCCGCGCGCCCCTGGTCGGGTTCGAACGCGGTCCACCCGGGGTGCGGTGCGCCCAACCCCACGGCCAGCCGCACCCGCCCGCCGGACAACCGGTCCAGCGTGCCCACCTTGGACGCCAGGTCCCACGGCTTGACCCGGGGCAGCGGCGTCAACATGGTGCCCAGCACCAGTTTCGACGTCCGCATGGCCGCGGCCGTCAGCGCGACCCACGCGTCCACGCCCCACACCGACTCGGCGAGGAACACCCCGTCCCACCCGGTGGCCTCCGCCCGCGCGGCGCACTCCGCCACGTCGGCGGCGTCGAAGAACGGCAACACGATCCCGCAACGCATGACCACACCTTCCCACGATCCGAACGCCCTTGGCCGGCGCCGAGCCGGGGTGCCAGCATCGGGCCATGTCCCAGGCCGCCGCGTTGAGCTCGCGCCGCCACGTCGACTTCCGACGGCAGGCGAGCGCGCTGTGTGCCACCCCCGCCTGATCAGTCCACTTCGGACATCAGCACGGGAGGACACCCATGCAGACCCGCCGCCGGAGCGCGACCGCCGCGACCGTCCTGCGCTCGGTGCTGGACCACGGCCCGGTCGCGCGCAGCACGATCGCGCGGCTGACCGGCCTGTCCCCGGCCGCGGTCACCCGCCAGTACGCCGAACTCGCCGACCTCGGGCTGGTGCGCGAGGTCGACGAGCGGCGCGTGCCGCGCGCGACCGTCGGCCGGCCGCACGTGCCGGTGGACATCGACGTGGACCGGTACGCGGTGTGCGGTGTGCACATCGCCGTGCCGCACACGACGTTGTCCCTGGTGGACCTGCGCGGCCGGGTGCTGCACCAGGAACGTGAGCCGCACCGGGCGCGCACGCCCGAGGCCGTGTTCGAGCGCGTCCTGGCCCGGTTCCCGGCCTTCCTGGAGCGCACCGGGGCCGGCCGCACGCCGCTGGGCGTCGGGCTGGCCACGGGCGGCTGGGTGGACCCCGAGCGCGGGGTCGTCGTGCGGCACAGCCAACTGGGCTGGCGGGACGTGCCGGCGCGGGAAGCGTTGCGCCCCTTGGGACTGCCGGTGCACGTGGAGAGCCACGGCCGCGCGCTGGCCCGCGCCGAGCAGCTTTTCGGCGACCAGCGGACCCGGTCCAGCATGGTGCACCTGTTCGTGGGCAACGTGGTGGACGCGGCGATCGCGACCGGCGGCGCGGTGCACCACGGGCCGCGCTCGGCGTCCGGCGACGTGGCGCACCTGCGCCTGGAGGACAGCACCGCGTCGTGCCCGTGCGGCCGGCGGGGTTGCTTCCAGGCCACGGTGTCCGACCGGGCGGTCGCCGAACGGGCGGCGGACGCGGGCCTGATCCCCGAACCGTCCCTGCCGCTGCTGCTCGACCGCGCCCGCGCGCGCGACGCCGCCGCCGTGGCCCTGCTGCGGGAACGGGCGCGGCACGTGGGCCGGGCCGCCGGGCTGCTGCTCGACGTGATCAACCCCGAGGTGCTGGTGGTCGCCGAGGCCGGCGTCGTGCACGTGCCGGAGTGCCTGGCCGAGGTGCGCGCGCAGGTCGGCGACCGGGCCGCCGCGGTCGTGCCGACCAGTTTCGGCCAGGACGTGCTGAGCGTGGCCGCCGGTTCGGTCGTGCTGGACGCCATTTACGGCAGCCCGCTCGACCTGTGCGCCTGAAGTTAATTTCCGAAATCGCAAAATTGACCGCCGCCCGAGCCTCGGCGAAGCTGTTCGGGTAAGCACTCGAACCCCGCAAGGAGAAAGCGATGACGGCTACCCTCAACAAGATTTCGGTGCGTCCCGTAGCAGGTCACATCGGTGCGGACATCTCGGGAATCGACATTTCCCGCCCCCTGGACGCCGCCGCGCTGGACCTGGTGAAAAACGCGCTCAACGAGTACAAGGTGCTATTCTTCCGCGACCAGTCGCTGGACCACGCGAGCCAGATCGCATTCGGCCGCCAGTTCGGCGAACTGACCTACGCGCACCCGCACGACGACGCCCCTCCCGGCGGTTTCCCGGAGATCTTCACCATCGACCCGCGCCGCTACGAGGAGCGCTACGGCGCGGACTTCAAGCAGCAGGTCCGGCGCCGCCGGTACAGCTACTTCTCCGGCTGGCACACCGACGTCACGCCCGCGGTGAACCCGCCGGCCGGCTCGATCCTGCGCGCCGAGACGGTGCCCGAGCGCGGCGGCGACACGACGTGGACCAACCTGGTCGCGGCCTACGAGGGTCTGTCCGCCCCGCTCAAGTCGTTCGTGGACGGCCTGCGCGCCGAGCACCGGTACGGCGGCGCGCACGGCCAGGGCGACGGCGCGTACGCCAAGCGGGTCAACGACAACCTGTTGGTGGCGGTGCACCCGGTGGTCCGCGTGCACCCGGAGACCGGCGAGAAGGCCCTGTTCGTCAACCCCGGCTTCACCAGCCACGTCGTGGACCTGTCGCCGCGCGAGTCCAGGGCGGTCCTGGACCTGCTCTACGCCGAGATCACCCGCCCGGAGTACACCGTGCGGTTCCGCTGGGAGCCGGGCAGCGTGGCGTTCTGGGACAACCGCGCCACCGCCCACCTCGCGCCGAACGACCTGGACCACCTCGACGTCGAGCGCCGCCTGCACCGGGTGACGCTGGTCGGCGACGTGCCGGTGGGCCCGGACGGGCGCGAGTCGGAGCTGGTGGCGGGCGCGCCGTTCACCGCCGAGCACACCGTCAAGGTGGACTGATGACCGCCGTGCTGCCGTCGTCGGCGTTCCGGGCGGCGTTCCGGCGCCACCCGGCCGGGGTCGTCGTGATCACCACCGACGCCGAGCACGGCCCGGTCGGCTTCACCGCCACGTCGTTGACCTCGGTCTGCGCCGAGCCGCCGCTGGTGTCCTTCGGCGTCTCGACGGGGTCCTCCAGCTGGCCGCACGTGCGCGACGCGCGCGGTGTCGTCGTGCACTTCCTGGGCGCGCACCAGGAAGACCTCGCCCGGCGCTTCGCCACGAGCGGCCTCGACCGGTTCGCCGCCCCGACGAGGTGGCGCAGGCTCGCGGGCGGCGAACCGGTCCTCGACGGCGTGGCCGGGTGGCTGCGCGCCGAGGTCGAGTCCCGGCTGCCGGTGGGCGACCACCACCTGGTCCTGGCGCGCGTGGTGGAGACCGCGCTGCGCGACGACGTCCCTCCCCTGCTCTACCACGACGGCCGCTACCACACGATCTAGGAAACCCCTGATGACACAGCCATCCACGTCGGCCCCGCGCCGGCGCTCGTTCCTGGCCGGCCTGGTGGGCGTGGGGGCGCTCGGCGTCGTGGGCTGCGCGCCCGCGGGCGGCGCGAGCGGTCCGGCGCCCGCCGGGCCGCTGCCCACGGCGATCCCGCCCGGCACCCGGCTCACCATCTCCATCCGCACCACGCTCAAGCAGCTCGAAGTCTCCGGCGAGCTGGCGAAACTGCCGTTCGAGGTGCCGGAGTGGCCCAACGTCACCGCCGGTCCGGACGTCATCCAGGCGTTCCGCGCCGGGTCGGTGGACCTCGCGGCCAACGCCGGCATCCCGCCCCTCCAGGCCGCCGCCATGGGGTTCGACGCCCGGATCGTCGCGGTGGCGCACCGCGAGACGCCGACCTACCAGTTCGCCACCGCGCCCGGCACGGACATCGCGTCGGTGCGGGACTTCAAGGGCAAGAAGATCGCCTTCTCGCAGGGCCAGGCCCAGGGCGTGCTCGTGCTGCGCACGATCAAGGAGCTGGGCTGGTCCAACGACGACGTCGAACTGGTCGCCCTGACCAGCCCGCAGTTCCTCACCGCCCTGCAATCACGGCAGGTGGACGTGGCCGTGCTCGCCGAGCCCAGCACGACCAAGTACATCGGCCAGTACGGGAAGGACGGCGCGCGCGTCATCGACATGAGCGCCGTGGACCTGCTCACCGTCCTGTGGGCGCCGGTGGCGGTGTTGCAGGACCCGGCGAAGGCCGCCGCCATCCGCGCGTTCATCCCGTTCTGGGCGCAGGGCCAGGTGTGGGCGTGGGAGCACCCCGAGCAGTGGATCGACCACTACTACGTCAAGGACCAGAACGTCACCGCCGCCGACGGCGACCGGATCGTCAAGTCGCACCCGCGCCCGTACTTCCCGGAGAGCTGGGACCGGGCCGTCGAGTGGGAGCGGGAGACGGCCGAGCTGCTGGCGCGGGGCGGCTTCACCGCGCCGGTCGAGGTCGCCGACCTGTTCGACCGCCGCCTCGAGGGCGTCGCCGCCCAGTCCGTCCCCGCCACCTACCGGAGCAAGCCATGACGCAGACCCTCGCGCCGCCGACCCGGCGCGCCCCCGTCGTCCGGTCCGCGCCGACCGCGCCGCGCCGACGCCGCCTGCGGCCCGGGAAGGCCATCCCCTACGGCCGTGCCGCCGGTCCCCTGCTGGTGATCGCCGTGTGGAGCGTCGCGTCGGCGTCGGGCTGGCTGGACCCGCGCCTGCTGTCCGCGCCGTGGACGGTGGTCGAGACCGGCGCGGAGCTGGTGGCCAACGGGAAGCTGCCGGACAGCGTGCTGACGTCGTTGCGGCGGGCGGGTCTGGGCTTCCTGCTCGGGGCGGTCGTCGGCACGGCGCTGGCCGTCGCGGCCGGGTTGAGCCGGGTCGGCGAGGCGTTGATCGACGGCACGGTGCAGGTCAAGCGGGCGATCCCGTCACTGGGCCTGATCCCGCTGCTGATCCTGTGGCTGGGCATCGGCGAGGGCTTCAAGGTCATCGTCATCGCGATCGGCGTGGCGGTCACCCTCTACATCCAGACCCACGCGTCGCTGACCGGCATCGACCAGCGGTACGTCGAACTGGCCGAGGTGGTGGGGCTGAGCCGCGGGCGGTTCGTGCGCAAGGTGGTGTTCCCCGGCGCGCTGCCCGGGTTCTTCGTCGGGCTGCGGCTGGGCGTGACCGGGTCGTGGCTGTTCCTGATCGTGCTGGAGCAGATCAACGCCACCAGCGGGATCGGCTACCTGATGTTCCAGGCGCAGAACTACGGGCAGAGCGACGTGATCGTGGTCGGGCTGGTGGTGTACGGGCTGTTCGGGTTCGTCTCCGACGCCCTGCTGCGGCTGGTGGAGAGGAGGGTCCTGTCGTGGCGGCGGACGTTGGGCGGTTGACCGGCGCGGTCGAGGTCCGGGACCTGGTGCGGCGCTTCGGCGACCGGGTCGTGCTCGACCACCTCGACCTGACCGTGGCGCCCGGCGAGTTCGTGGCCCTGCTGGGGCGCAGCGGTTCGGGCAAGTCCACGCTGCTGCGGGCGTTGGCCGGGCTGGACCACGACGTCGAGGGCGGCGGCGAGCTGCGGGTGCCGCACGAGGTCGCGGTGGCGTTCCAGGACTCGCGGCTGCTGCCGTGGCTTCGGGTGCTGGACAACGTGGTGCTCGGCCTGTCCGGCGCGCGCGACCGCGGCCGGCGCGCGCTGGCCGAGGTCGGGCTGGAGGGCCGGGAGCGGGCGTGGCCCAGCGAGCTGTCCGGCGGCGAGCAGCAACGCGTGGCGCTGGCCCGGTGCCTGGTGCGCGAACCCGCGCTGCTGCTGGCCGACGAGCCGTTCGGCGCGCTGGACGCGTTGACCCGCATCAGGATGCACGACCTGCTGCGCGAGCTGTGCGCGCGGCACCGCCCCGCGGTCCTGCTCGTCACCCACGACGTGGACGAGGCCGTGACGCTCGCCGACCGGGTCGTGGTGCTGGAGCGGGGCCGGATCGGGCTGGACGTCCGCGTCGAGCTGCCCGAACCCCGGTCCCACCGCGACCCGCTGTTCCAGTCCCACCGCGACCGCCTGCTGCACGCGCTGGGGATCACCGAAGGAGCCACCCCGTGACCGAACTGCACCTCAACCTGTTCCTGCACGACACCGGGCACCACGAGGCGTCCTGGCGGCTGCCGGACAGCGACCCGCACGGGCACCTGAGCATCGCCTACCACGAGCGGCTGGCGCGGATCGCGGAGGCGGCGAAGTTCGACTCGGTGTTCCTGGCCGACTCGCCGGTGCTGTGGGGGCAGGTGGGGCGGCGGCCGTCGGGCAAGCTGGAGCCGACGGTCCTGCTCACCGCGCTGGCCCGCGCCACGTCCCGGATCGGCCTGATCGCGACCGCGTCCACCACCTACAACGACCCGTTCAACCTGGCGCGGCGGTTCGCCTCGCTGGACCACGTCTCCGGCGGCCGGGCCGGCTGGAACATCGTGACGACGGCCGGTGACGACGCCGCCCGCAACTTCGGCCTGGAGGCCCAGCCCGCGCACTTCGACCGGTACGAGCGGGCGGACGAGTTCCTGCGCGTGGCCAAGAAGCTGTGGGACTCGTGGGAGGACGACGCGATCGTGGCGGACAAGGAGCGCGGCGTGCACGCCGAGGACTCCCGGGTCCACCCGATCGACCACGAGGGCCGGTACTTCCGGGTCCGGGGCCCGCTGAACGTGCCGCGCTCGCCGCAGGCGTACCCGGTGCTGGTGCAGGCGGGTTCGTCGGAGGACGGCAAGGGTTTCGCCGCGAAGCACGCCGAGGCGGTCTTCACGGCGCAGCAGACGTTGGCCGAGGCGAAGGCTTTCTACGCCGACATCAAGGACCGCGCGCGGGCGGAGGGCCGCGACCCCGACCACGTGAAGGTGCTGCCGGGCCTGGTCCCGGTGATCGGTGCGACGGAAGCCGAGGCGCTGGCGTTCGACGCGGAACTGGACCGCCTGATCGTGCCCGAGTACGCCCGCGAGCAGCTGGCCAAGACGCTGCGGGTGGCCCCGACGGACCTGCACCTGGACCGCCCGCTGCCGGCCGACCTGCCGACGGAGGACGAGATCGAGGGCGCGAAGTCCCGGTACACGCTGATCGTGGAACTGGCGCGCCGGGAGGACCTGACCGTGCGGGCGCTGATCGGCCGCCTGGGCGGCGGGCGCGGGCACAAGACGTTCGCGGGCACGCCCGAGCAGGTCGCGGACACCATCGAACACTGGTTCCGCGAGGGCGCGGCGGACGGCTTCAACATCATGCCCGCCGTGCTGCCGTCGGGCCTGGAACTGTTCGCCACGGAGGTGGTGCCGATCCTGCGACAACGCGGCCTGTTCCGCACGGACTACACGGGCACCACCCTGCGCGACCACTACGGCCTACCCCGACCGGCCAACCAGTTCACACCGGCCACCGCGTGAACCACCCGCCTCTCCACCCACCTCGGCGGGTGGAGAGGCGACCCTACAACTCCCGCTTGAACGCCTTGCCGAGCCCGGTGACGAGACAGATGGCCAGGACCCAGCCCAGGACCGTGAACACGGTGGAGAACGTCAACGCCCACCCCTCGGCGATCCAGAAGTCCCGCTGTTTCAGGCTCACCACCGGCAGCAACAGGTCCAGGGTGTAGAGCAGCGGGTGGAACACCAGCTCACCGTCCACCTTGACCTGCCGGAACCCCGCCTCACCGAGCCACGCGAAGACCGCGGTGCCGACCAGGAGGAGGGCGGCGATCCAGTAGAGCACCCGCAACGGCCGGTACCCGTAGCCGACGGTGCACTTGAGCAGGAACCCGATGACCCGATCCCGAACCCGCCGAACCCCGGCGGTGGACCGCCACCGCGCGTCCTCACCGGCGATCAGGACCCGCTTGGCGAAGTCGTACTTGCCCGCCGACTCGTAGACCCGGGCCAGTTGCAGGTAGACCTGCGGCGCGAACAGGTGGTTGCGGCGCAGGCACGCGAGCCGCTCCGGCAGGTTCGGATCCTCGTACAACGCCTTGTAGTCGAACTCCTCCAGCCGGACCTCGACCGGCCACACGGTGTTCCGGTCGTCGAGTTGCGCCACCGTGACGTACCGCAGGTCGACGGAGTTGATCCTGGACGCGAACCCCAGCCGCAGCCGACCGCGGATCTCCGTGCCCTTGATCGTCAACGACCGCCCGCCCGCGGTGATCACCGAATCGGCGAAGCTCAGGTTCCCGGTCACCGTCATCCCCCGCATGCGCACGGGACCCTCCGCGTGGATCCGGTCGAACTCGCCGGAGTGCCCGATCTGCACGCGGTCGGCGACCAGCGCCTCGTCGCGGGCGGTGAACCGGCCGCCGCGGCAGTCCAGGCTGCCGCCCACCTCGGTCCCACCGAGGTCCACCGTCCCGTCGGCGACGAAGCCCTCGGCGAGCACCATGTCCCGCTTCACCTTCATGCCGACGGCCAGCAGCGAGACCGCGCCCGCGTTGCCGAACCGGCCGCCCGCGCAGTCCAGGCTGCCGTCCACCGTGGCACCGCTGAGCACCACCGCGCCCACGGCGTGGAAGCACTCCCGGCCGGTGCCCGACGCGGAGGGCTGGTCGGCCAATCGCACGTCCCGGTGCACGATGAGACCGGGCGCGTCCAGCGCCGCGGCCGTGCTGTTGTCGAAGCGCCCGCCCTCGCACCACAGGTTCCCGCTGATCTCGGCGCCCGCGAGCAGCACCTTGCCCTCCGCGACGAAACCGCTGCGGCACAACAGGTTCTGCCTCACCTGCGCGCGGGCCAGGTCGAGCGCGGTGCGTCCCGGGTCGACGAACCGGCCGCCGGTCAGGTCCAGCGTCCCGCCCACGTCGCAGCCGGTGAGGTCCACGCGGCCCTCGACCACCGCGCCGGAGAACCGCACGTCGCTGCCCACCACGAGCCGCTCGGCACGCAGCGCGTCACCCTCGCCCGTCGAGAGCACCGCGCCGGAGCAGTCGAGCCCGCCGGCCAACTGCGCCCGGCGCAGGCTCACCGTGCCCCGCACGCGGAAGTCGTCGCACCAGAAGGTCTGCTCGCGCACGCGCAGCCCGCTCAACTCCAAGGCGGTCCGGCCGGGGTTGTCGAACGTGGCGCCGGAGCAGTCGAACTGGCCGCCGATGCGGGCGCCGACCATGGACACCCGTCCCGCCGCGACGAAACCCCCGGCGAACTTGACGTTCTGGTCGACGGCCATGCCGTCCGCGTTGAGCGCGACGCCCTCCCGGTTGACCAGCCGGGTCCCGACCACCCGGAAGTGGCCCTTGACCGCCGCGGCCGTCAGGCTCACCTTCCCCGAGACCGTGCAGTCGGTCAGCATCAGGTTGGTGTCCACCGCCAGTTGCGAGCCGCGCAGGCCGGGCAGGCGGCACCCGGTCAGGTAGAGGGCGGACACCCGCGCCTGCTCGACGTTGGGCACGGCGGTGAAGACGCAGTGGTCGAAGGTCACCGGGAACCGCACGGTGCCCGCTTCCAGGTCGAGTTCACCGGTCACCTCGGCGTTCCTCAGGAACAGCATGCGCGGACCGCCGGTCGTCCTCAGCAGGACGTCGCGCAGCACCTCGGCGGGGATCGTCGCGCCCGCCGCGTCGTACCGCGCCGTCCGGCCCGCTTCGACCCTCTTGGCCAGCGCACGCCCGGGGTCCAGTGCGACGGTCATGTCGTCACCCCCTCACCAGGAGATGCCGATTAGGTCGTTCGGAGCAACCGAGCGTTACCTCCCGGTCGTCCCGTTCACCCGAATGGTCCTGAACTCGCCCGACCCGCCCACTTCGCCCCCTGAGCGCCTGCGCGGGCGGCTTCCGGGCAGAATGCCTGTCGTGACCACAGCCATCCACCAGAGGATCGCCGACGAGCTGGGCGTGCGTGCCGGACAGGTCAGTGCCGCCGTCGAACTGCTCGACGGGGGCTCGACCGTGCCGTTCATCGCCCGCTACCGCAAGGAGGCGACCGGCGCGCTGGACGACGCCCAGTTGCGCACGCTGGAAGAGCGGCTGGGCTACCTGCGGGAACTGGAGGAGCGGCGGGCCGCCGTCCTGGAGTCCATCCGGTCGCAGGGCAAGCTGGACGACGCCCTGGAGGCCGCCATCCTGGCCGCCGACTCCAAGGCCCGCCTGGAGGACCTCTACCTGCCCTACAAGCCCAAGCGGCGGACCAAGGCGCAGATCGCCCGCGAGCAGGGGCTGGAGCCGCTGGCCGACGGGCTGCTGGCCGACCCCACCCAGGACCCGCAGGTCGTGGCCAAGGACTACCTGACCGAGGAGGTCGCGGACGTGGCCGCCGCTCTCCAGGGCGCCCGCGCGATCCTGGTCGAGCGGTTCGGGGAGGACGGCGACCTCATCGGCGAGCTGCGCGAACGGATGTGGTCGCGGGGTCGGGTCGCGTCCAAGGTGCGGGAGGGCAAGGAGGAGGAGGGCGCGAAGTTCTCCGACTACTTCGACTTCTCCGAGCCGTTCGGCAAGCTGCCCTCGCACCGCATCCTCGCGCTGTTCCGCGGCGAGAAGGAGGAGGTGCTGGACCTCCACCTCGACCCGGGCGACGAGGACGAGGAGCCGTCGGGCTACGAGGTCGCCATCGCGGCCCGGTTCGGCGTGGACAACCAGGGCCGACCGGCCGACAAGTGGCTCGCCGACACCGTCCGCTGGGCGTGGCGCACCCGCATCCTGGTGCACCTGGGCATCGACCTGCGCTCGCGGCTGCGGCAGTTCGCCGAGGACGAGGCCGTGAAGGTGTTCGCGTCCAACCTGCGCGACCTGCTGCTGGCCGCGCCCGCCGGCACCCGCGCCACGATGGGCCTGGACCCCGGGTTCCGCACCGGCGTGAAGGTGGCCGTGGTCGACGCGACCGGCAAGGTCGTCGCCACCGACACCATCTACCCGCACGTGCCCGCCAACAAGTGGGACGAGTCGATCGCCAAGCTCGCCGCGTTGGCGCACAAGCACTCCGTGGACCTGATCGCCATCGGCAACGGCACCGCCTCGCGCGAGACCGACAAGCTGGCCGCCGACCTGCTCAAGCGGCACCCCGAGCTGAAGCTGACCAAGGCCGTCGTGTCCGAGGCCGGCGCGTCGGTGTACTCGGCGTCCGCGTTCGCCTCCGCCGAGCTGCCCGGCCTGGACGTGTCGCTGCGCGGCGCGGTCTCCATCGCGCGCCGGTTGCAGGATCCGCTGGCCGAGCTGGTCAAGATCGACCCGAAGTCCATCGGCGTCGGCCAGTACCAGCACGACATCACCGAGGCCAAGCTGTCGCGCTCGCTGGACGCCGTGGTCGAGGACTGCGTGAACGCGGTGGGCGTGGACCTCAACACCGCGTCCGTGCCGCTGCTGACCCGCGTCTCGGGCATCACCGCGGGCCTGGCGGAGAACATCGTCCAGCACCGCGACGCCAACGGCCCGTTCCGGACGCGGCGTGCCTTGAAGGACGTGCCGCGCCTGGGCCCGAAGGCGTTCGAGCAGTGCGCGGGCTTCCTGCGCATCCCCAACGGCGACGACCCGCTCGACGCGTCCGCCGTGCACCCCGAGGCGTACCCGGTGGTGCGGCGCATCCAGGAGGCCGCCGGTGCCGAACTGATCGGCAACACCAAGGTGCTCAAGTCGCTGCGGCCCGAGCGGTTCGTGGACGAGCAGTTCGGCCTGCCGACCGTGACCGACATCCTGCGCGAGCTGGAGAAGCCGGGCCGCGACCCGCGTCCGGCGTTCAAGACGGCCACCTTCGCCGAAGGCGTGGAGAAGATCGCCGACCTCAAGCCCGGCATGGTGCTGGAGGGTGTCGTCACGAACGTGGCGGCGTTCGGGGCGTTCGTGGACATCGGCGTCCACCAGGACGGGCTGGTGCACATCTCGGCGCTGTCCAACACCTACGTGAAGGACCCGCGGGATGTCGTGAAGTCCGGTGACGTGGTGCGCGTGAAGGTGCTCGAAGTGGACATCGCGCGCAAGCGGATCGGGCTTACCCTGCGGCTGGAGGACGAGCCGGGGCGCAAGGGGCCGCAGCAGCGTGACCAGCGTGACCAGCGTGGTCCGCGCGGTGGTGGCGGTGGTGGCGGCGGCGGTGGTGGCCGGGGTGGTCGGTCGCAGCAGCGGCAGGAGCGGCCGCCGGCGAACGGCGCGATGGCCGAGGCGCTGCGGCGCGCGGGGCTTGGCGGGTCCAAGTAGCCGAGAGCGGAGCGGGGCTTGGCGGGTCCTCGTAGTCGAGGCCGGCGCGGGGCTTGGCGGGGCCGAGTAGGGGTACCCCGCTGGGCATGAGGGTCGTCGTCACGGGTGCGAGCGGCAACGTGGGGACGGCCCTGCGCCGGGTCCTGGCGGAGTTGGGCGCGGACGTGGTGTGCGTCGCCCGGCGCACACCCGCCGCCGGCGGACCGCGCGAGACGTGGCTGAGCTGCGACATCGGGGCCCCGGCGGCGGAGGTCGCGTTGCGCGACGCCTGCGCCGGGGCCGACGCCGTCGTGCACCTCGCGTGGGCGGTCCAGCCCGGCCCCGAGGACCCGCCCATGCGGCGCACCAACCTCGACGGCAGCGCGCACGTCCTCGCGGCGGCGGCCGGGGTCCCGCACGTCGTGGTCGCCTCCTCGGTCGCCGCCTACGCGCCCGCGCCGCACGTCGTGGACGAGACCTGGCCGTGCGAGGGCGTCCCGGGCAGCGCGTACAGCCTGCAGAAGGCGCGGCTGGAACACCTGCTCGACCAGTACGACGGCGCGCCCGTCGCCCGCATCCGGCCGTGCGCGGTCGTCCAGCCCGACGCCGGCGGCGAACTGGACCGCTGGGCGCTCAGCCCGCTCGTCCCGCCCGGTCTGCTCGGCCGGCCGTGGCTGCCGGTGCCGCTGTGGTCCGGCCTGCGGGCGCAGGTCGTGCACGCCGAGGACGTGGCCCGCGCCATCGTCGTCCTCCTGCGCCACCGCGCCGAAGGGGCGTTCAACGTCGCCGGAGAGCCGGTGCTGCGCGCGGACGACCTCGCGCGCGTGTTCGGCGGCTTCCGGGTGCCCGTCCCGTTCGGCCTCCTGACCACCCTGGCCTGGCCCACCTGGCGGCTCGGCCTGCAACCCCTGCACCCCGGCTGGCTGCGCCTGGCCGACCGGGCGTCCATCGTGGACACCACCCGGCTGCGCGCGCTGGGCTGGGAACCCCGCCACGACGCTCGCGCGGCCCTGGCCGAGTTCGTGCGCGCGGTGGCCGAGGGCCGCGGCGCGTGGGGGCCGCTCGCGCCGCAGGGCCGTGCGCGGTTGGGCAGACTGGGGTGGGGACGTCCCGTGCACCAGAGCCAAGGAGGCTGAGTGGCCGACGACGTGGATGCCGTGGTCATCGGGTCCGGACCGAACGGGCTGGTCGCCGCGAACCTGCTGGCCGACGCCGGCTGGGAGGTCGCGGTCCTGGAGGCCGCGGCCGAGCCGGGCGGCGCGGTGCGCACCGCCGAACTGACCGCGCCGGGTTTCCGCAACGACCTGTTCAGCGCCTTCTACCCGCTGGGCGCGGCCTCACCGGTCATCGCGGGCCTGGGCCTGGACCGCCACGGCCTGCGCTGGCGCCACGCCCCCGAGGTGCTGGCCCACGTGCTGCCCGACGACCGGGCGGTCCTGCTGTCCCGGGACGTCGACCGGACGGCGGCGTCGGTGGAGAAGTTCGGCGCGGGCGACGGCGACCGCTGGTACGAGGAGTTCCAGCGCTGGCAACGGGTGCGCGACGCGTTGATCGAGGCCCTGATGCGGCCGTTCCCGCCGGTCCGGGCGTCGGCCGGGCTGATGCGCGCGCTGGGTCCGGCGGAGGCGCTGCGGTTGGCGCGCATGTTCGTGCAGCCCGTGCGGGCCTTCGGCAACGAGCGCTTCGCCGGCGAGGGCGGCCCGTTGCTGATGGCCGGGAACGCGATGCACACCGACCTCGGGCCGGACCAGGCGGCGAGCACGGCGTTCGGCTGGCTGCTGTCGATGCTGGGCCAGGACGTCGGCTACCCGGTGCCGGAGGGCGGGGCGGGCAAGCTCACCGAGGCGATGGTCAAGCGCCTGGGCGGCGTCGTGGAGTGCGGCCGGCGGGTGGACGGGGTCGTGGTCGCGCGGGGACGGGCGCTGGGCGTGCGGGACGCGGAGGGCGGTTTCGTCCGCGCCCGGAAGGCGGTGCTGGCCGACGTGCCGGCGCCGGTGCTGTACCTGGACCTGGTGGGCGCTGATCACCTGCCCGCGCGCCTGATGGACGACTTGGAGCACTTCGAGTGGGACGACGCCACGGTGAAGGTGGACTGGGCGTTGTCCGGCCCGATCCCGTGGACGGCCCCGGAGGCGAGGAGCGCCGGGACCATCCACGTGGGCGGTGACTTCAACGGCCTGGCGATGGCCAGCACGGAGATCGCGGTCGGCAAGCTGCCCCGGATCCCGTTCGTGATCATGGGCCAGATGACGACCGCGGACCCGACCCGGTCACCGGCCGGGACGGAGGCGGCGTGGGCGTACACGCACGTGCCGCGCGGGGAGAGCTGGTCGGCCGACCGGGTGCGGCGGCGGGCGGACCGGGTGGAGCAGCTGATCGAGCAGCACGCGCCCGGGTTCCGGGATCTGATCATCAAGCGGTCTGTTCAGGGGCCCGCGGAGTTGGAGGCCGGGAACCCGAGCCTGGTCGGGGGGTCGATCAACGCGGGGACGGCGGCCATCCACCAGCAGTTGGTGTTCCGGCCGGTGCCCGGGTTGGGGCGGTCGGACACGCCGGTGGACCGGTTGTTCCTGGCGGGTGCTTCGGCTCATCCCGGGGGTGGGGTGCACGGGGCGGCAGGGGCCAATGCGGCTCGGGCCGCTTTGGCGCGCAACGGGTTGGCTGGGGATGGGTACCGGTTGCTTCAGCGGGGCTTGCACAAGCTCGTGTACTAGCCGTCATGGTGAAAGCTGAAGAGCGGCGCTCGCCGCGCGGCAGGCCCCCGGGGGTGGAAGGGCGTCGGTTCGTTCCCCGTACGGCCTGCCGGAGGCAACCACCCTTCTCCCTTCTT